>NZ_RZRQ01000001.1:76588-169768 GCF_003997785.1 Mesorhizobium sp. M7D.F.Ca.US.004.01.2.1
TGCAGATAGAATGCTGAGACCCGTCGAAATTGGCCACTCCATCTTGAATCAGTCTCAATGTCTGGGAGGCACTCTGAAGTGTGTAATGAACTAGGCCCGATTAAACCGCCAACGCCGCGATACGAAGTGGTTTTGCAGACCGGCTTGCGCGTTCCAATGCGGGACGGCGTTGAGCTCGCCACGGACCTGTATCGGCCTATTGGTTACACTGGGGAACTCGGGTCAATCCTTATCCGAACTCCATACGGTAAGACGCCCTATCGCTGTCCGGTTGAGCCTCGCCACAAAGTGGCAAGAATGTTTGCTGGACAAGGGTTCGCTGTACTTGTGCAGGAGCGTCGTGGCGTCTTCGATTCCGGCGGCGTATTCACCCTCATGGAGAATGAAAGGGACGACGGTTATGACACGCTGTCCTGGATTTCGCAGCAGCCATGGTCGAATGGACGCGTGGGCACATATGGGTGCTCGGCGCTTGGTATCGCGCAGGTTTTGCTGGCGCAGTTGTGCCATCCAGCCCACCGATGCGCAATTGCGCAGGGATCGGGCGGCGCGAACGGCTCTGCCGGAGGGCGATATCGCAACGGGGATCTCCGTCTCGGCGGTGCGGTGGAGGTTGCCGCGTTTGTCCCCTGGTTCCACCAAACCGCAGCGAAGGACCGGTCCCGAGTGCAACCGAAAAGCGATGAGGAGTATCAGCGGGCTTTCGCGTCGCTGCCGCTCGTCAACATGCTTAAGAGCCTTGGGGGACCGCCGACTGACTGGGAGGACTGGGTCTCGCGTGACCCAGGCGATCCCTGGGGGGATCGGAATGGGATGCTTAGCGAGGACTCGACCATCGACGTCCCAGCCCTGTTCGTGAACTCGTGGTACGACGTGGGGGCTGCCGACGCGCTTCACCAGCAGCGCGTTTTTAGTGCTCGCGGATTGAGCCCGGCGGCACGCGATCACCAACATATCATTCTGTCGCCAGCCACGCATTGTGGCACCGAGAGTCTCAAAGCCCCGACGGTTATCGGCGAGCGCGAGCTGGGCGACGCGCGCCTGGATTGCTGGCAGATCTACCTGGACTGGTTCGACTGCTGGCTGAACGACAAGCCCGACCGGATCGAGGGAATGCCCCGCGTCCAGTACTACGTGATGGGTCGCAACGAGTGGCGTGCCGCGTCAGAATGGCCCCCTCTTGGTGTGGAACTGCAGCACTGGTTCCTCCGCAGCGGCGGGAATGCCGCGACCCGTCTAGGCGACGGGACTCTTGATGTAGAGCCTCCGAGTGCCGACGAGCCGGCTGACACGTTTACCTACGACCCTGGGGATCCGGCGCCGTTCTTGGGGATGGACGGCGGGAAGTCAAGTGGAACTACTATAGGACCCCGCGATTACCAGGACGTCCAGCTTCGTCCAGACGTCCTCTGCTTCACTTCACCGCCCCTCACAGAGGGCATGGAGGTTACCGGATTTGTCCGGGCGGTCCTCTTCGTCTCTTCTTCGGCCCCGGACACGGACTTCGTGGCCAGACTGTTGGACGTACATCCCGATGGCCGTGCGATTGACGTGGTGGACGGGATACTGCGCGTCCGCTATCGCGAGGGCTTTGATCGGGCTGTTTTCATGGAACCGAGCGTTATATGCAAAATCGAGATTGATCTCGACGCCACAAGTAATTGGTTTCCGGCCGGCCATCAAATTCGCCTGGAAATCACTAGTTCGGCCTTCCCGCGGTTCGACCGCAACCTGAATACGGGAGGTAACAACTGGGACGAAACTGAATGGGTAGTGGCTCGGAACACGATTCATCACTGCGAGCAGTTCCCCTCCCACGTACTGCTTCCTGTGATGACAGCGATGGGGTCCCATGCCGGCAAGGCGAATTTGAACAGCTTGCCGCCTGGCTAGCCTACCTCCACTATTTCAAACAAACGGTGATAACAAGCTGCGATCGGTCGGGGAGCCCGTCGCTTCTCACATCAAGCAGCTTGCCCCATCGGCCCGCGTCAATCAGCATGGAATGGGGGTCCATGGATCGGCACATAATGGCGGTGAGACTCACAATTGATGTTTTGCACAGCGGCGTAGGCGCGCTGTCACATTGATTTAAGCAATAGGGAAATTGGGGTGGCAACGCGCCATCATTGAGTGCCGGACCTGCTAGAGAAGCACGGTTGAGTTTCTTTTCAAACAACTTAGCAACGGCACAGAGTTCATCGTTGTACTGTGAATGCGACGAACACACCACCATGCAGATAGAATGCTGAGACCCGTCGAAATTGGCCACTCCATCTTGAATCAGTCTCAATGTCTGGGAGGCACTCTGAAGTGTGTAATGAACTAGGCCCGATTAAACCGCCAACGCCGCGATACGAAGTGGTTTTGCAGACCGGCTTGCGCGTTCCAATGCGGGACGGCGTTGAGCTCGCCACGGACCTGTATCGGCCTATTGGTTACACTGGGGAACTCGGGTCAATCCTTATCCGAACTCAATACGGTAAGACGCCCTATCGCTGTCCGGTTGAGCCTCGCCACAAAGTGGCAAGAATGTTTGCTGGACAAGGGTTCGCTGTACTTGTGCAGGAGCGTCGTGGCGTCTTCGATTCCGGCGGCGTATACGCTAGGGAACATATAGGGGACGACGGTTATGACACGCTGTCCTGGATTTCGCAGCAGCCATGGTCGAATGGACGCGTGGGCACATATGGGTGCTCGGCGCTTGGTATCGCGCAGGTTTTGCTGGCGCAGTTGTGCCATCCAGCCCACCGATGCGCAATTGCGCAGGGATCGGGCGGCGCGAACGGCTCTGCCGGAGGGCGATATCGCAACGGGGATCTCCGTCTCGGCGGTGCGGTGGAGGTTGCCGCGTTTGTCCCCTGGTTCCACCAAACCGCAGCGAAGGACCGGTCCCGAGTGCAACCGAAAAGCGATGAGGAGTATCAGCGGGCTTTCGCGTCGCTGCCGCTCGTCAACATGCTTAAGAGCCTTGGGGGACCGCCGACTGACTGGGAGGACTGGGTCTCGCGTGACCCAGGCGATCCCTGGGGGGATCGGAATGGGATGCTTAGCGAGGACTCGACCATCGACGTCCCAGCCCTGTTCGTGAACTCGTGGTACGACGTGGGGGCTGCCGACGCGCTTCACCAGCAGCGCGTTTTTAGTGCTCGCGGATTGAGCCCGGCGGCACGCGATCACCAACATATCATTCTGTCGCCAGCCACGCATTGTGGCACCGAGAGTCTCAAAGCCCCGACGGTTATCGGCGAGCGCGAGCTGGGCGACGCGCGCCTGGATTGCTGGCAGATCTACCTGGACTGGTTCGACTGCTGGCTGAACGACAAGCCCGACCGGATCGAGGGAATGCCCCGCGTCCAGTACTACGTGATGGGTCGCAACGAGTGGCGTGCCGCGTCAGAATGGCCCCCTCTTGGTGTGGAACTGCAGCACTGGTTCCTCCGCAGCGGCGGGAATGCCGCGACCCGTCTAGGCGACGGGACTCTTGATGTAGAGCCTCCGAGTGCCGACGAGCCGGCTGACACGTTTACCTACGACCCTGGGGATCCGGCGCCGTTCTTGGGGATGGACGGCGGGAAGTCAAGTGGAACTACTATAGGACCCCGCGATTACCAGGACGTCCAGCTTCGTCCAGACGTCCTCTGCTTCACTTCACCGCCCCTCACAGAGGGCATGGAGGTTACCGGATTTGTCCGGGCGGTCCTCTTCGTCTCTTCTTCGGCCCCGGACACGGACTTCGTGGCCAGACTGTTGGACGTACATCCCGATGGCCGTGCGATTGACGTGGTGGACGGGATACTGCGCGTCCGCTATCGCGAGGGCTTTGATCGGGCTGTTTTCATGGAACCGAGCGTTATATGCAAAATCGAGATTGATCTCGACGCCACAAGTAATTGGTTTCCGGCCGGCCATCAAATTCGCCTGGAAATCACTAGTTCGGCCTTCCCGCGGTTCGACCGCAACCTGAATACGGGAGGTAACAACTGGGACGAAACTGAATGGGTAGTGGCTCGGAACACGATTCATCACTGCGAGCAGTTCCCCTCCCACGTACTGCTTCCTGTGATGACAGCGATGGGGTCCCATGCCGGCAAGGCGAATTTGAACAGCATCGCTAGGTGTTTAGATTGTGGTATTCGGCTTTGCCCCCCGCCTTGAACGGGTTGTTTTGAAGTGCTGCGCTTCGAGATGATGACAAAACGTGGTCTGTGTGAACAGCCACAAGCATCAGGAAAGGAAGCGCAGCATGAAAAATTATGCCGGACTGGACGTCTCCGTGAAAGAGACCACCGTTTGCATCGTGAGAAGGGCGCCGAATTTGCCGAGAGATGAAGGTTGCTAGTCATCCGGACGATCTTGCTGACGCATTGAAGAACCCCGCATGGAATCTCGCCCGGATCAGGCTTGAAGCCGGCCCCTTATCCCAATGGTTGGTCTGGCGGCAGCCGGACTACGTGACCTGTATCGAGCCCCGTCATTCCAAGGCGTTCTCAAGGCACAGGTCAACAAGACCGACCGCAACCATGCTCGCGGCATCGCGCAGATATGCGGGTTAACCTGTTCCGGCCCGTGCATGTCAAGAGTAAGCGGTATTCTCGGGCCACGGCCTTGAGCTCGAGCTTGTTGATGTAGACCCAAGGCAGGAGATCGTCGATCTGGCTGTTGGGGTGGCCGTTGACGATCCTGGTGAGGACATCGGCGAGATAAGCCGAGCGGTTCGACACCATTGAGCTTGCAGGTTTCGATCAGCGAGGCGATGACTGCCCAGTGTTCGGCGCCGCCGTCAGAGCCTGCGAAGAGCGCGTTCTTGCGGTTGAGCGCGAAGACTGATTCATTATGCACCCCCTCTTCAAATGGCGGGAAACAGCGATTTCTGATTATCGTCGTTGATGATACGCGGAGATTTGCGCGCCAAATCGGCCTTGATCCGTTCATCTTCAAGGTCGCTGGCGCGGATCTGGTAGGGCGCGCCGCGCATGACCTGCTCGGCTGGTAATATGCCGTCCCTGACGAACCGGCGGATTTTGACGTGCGACACGCCAAGCTTCGCGGCCGCGTCCGACATGGTAAGCCACTCGCCGTTCTTGTCGGAAGACCGATAGCCGCTGATCTTGTGCACCGTGCGCAGGGATTGGACGCGTCGCGCCGTCCAGGTCTTTCCCTGACCCGTCTTCATGCCCATGCGGTTGAGTGTGGCGGCGATTTCGGCATCCGACCATCGCGTTGCCATGGATCGCATGACCGCCAGAGCCTCCTCAGGCGTACTCTGGCCATGCTCTCCGGATTTGGACTTGCGAACCCTTACCTGGGAATGCTGGCCCCCATGCCAATGGATGGTCAGGATCACATCGCGCGCGTCGTCATCGACGTCCGCCACAATGTCCTTGATGAGCGCGCGCAGCAGTTGCTGACGGAACCGCATATCGACACCCGGCGCATTCCAGGCGGCTTCGAGATCCTGGGCGAGGCCGGTGAAGTCAGGGATCGCGTCGACAGGCTCCATACGCTGGACTTCACTGAGCCGGGCCTCGCAGGTCTCCACGCGCCTGAGCCTAGCTTCCCAGTTCCTCTCGAGCTGGGCCGCTATAAGCCGGTTCTCCGGGTCGCAGGCGGCGTAGCGGCGCTCGGCGAGCGATGCCTCATAGCGTGCCTGCTGCAGGTCCATCTCGATCATCTGCCGCCGCCTGGCTTCGCTCTCCAGCTGCATCTGTTCAGCCTCCAACGCCGCCTCGATCGCCATCGGCGCAACCGCCTCCAAGGCTTCGCGGGCCACCGCCGCATCGGTGCGAAAGCCGTTGAACGACATGCATCGCGCCTGCGCCATCATGGTGTTCTCGCAACGATAGACCGGGTAACCTTGGCCACGTCCGGCATACGTGACAACCAGTCTTCGCCCGCATCGACCACAGGAGAGAAGACCCGGGAGCAACGCGCGACCGCCGCGGCCCGACTTGACGCCGCCGGCTTTGCCATAGGCGTTGGCGGCGAGAAGTTCCTGGTTCCGTTCGTACTCGCTCCATCCGATATAGCCTTCGTGATGCTCCTTGAGCACCACCGCCCAATCGCTGGCCGGCTTGTAATGACCATAGCTCTTGCGGACGCGGCCATCCACGATCTCGGTGCGCTTCTCGCTCTTACCATAGACATAAGCGCCGGCGTAGAACGGGTTCTTCAGGACGGAGATCACGTTGCGGTAGCGGACCGGAACCCAGGCGAAGGACACCATCTTCTTGCCGTCGGAGGGTCTGGGGAAATGCACGCCATCGTCGATCATCGAGATCAGGACCTGGCGGGCACTGCCGAGTTCGCGGAAACGCGCGAATATCAGGCGAATGGTCTCCTGCAGGCGTATATCGGGATCGAACCCGAGACCGTAATCCCGGTGCCAGACGTAGCCGAAGGGCACAGAGATGCGCAGTTCGCCGCGCTGTGCCTTGGCGCGGTCAGCTTCGTACATGCGAGCACGCAGCACCCCGAGTTCGAACTCGCTTATGCTCCCCTTCATGCCGAGCAGCAGGCGATCGTTCGGCAGTCCCGGATCGTAGACTCCGTCCAGATCGATCACCCGTGCATCGACTTCGCCGCACAACTCGAGCAGCCGATGCCAGTCCGGTCCGTTGCGAGACAGGCGGGACGCCTCCAGGCAAAGCACAGCGCCCACATGACCGGTGCACAGATCGTCGACCAGGCGTTCGAAACCGGGACGTTCCACAGCTCCACTTGCGGTGCGTCCCAAGTCCTCGTCGATCACCTCAACCTTGCGGAATCCCCAGCGCCGCGCGACGTCGACCAGCTCATATTGCCGACGCTGGCTCTCAAGATTGAGCTGCACTTGCGCCTGCGTGGACTGACGTACATAGACAACGGCCTTGCGCTTGAGGATGGTGGCCGGAATCAGATTACGGCTCGTCATCGCGGCTCTCCTCCGTCACGATACCGGCGGCGGCCATCAGCACATTGGCGAGCCGGGCGATCACGATCGTTCGTTGCGCTGCGCTCAGCCCGACTAGCTTGTGCGAGTCGAGCGCATGCTGAGCTGGCGAACGATCACGAGAGATCGTGTCGGTGGCGGCAAGGTTCTCATTTTGAGTCTCCCCGATGATGAAACCATCCGGAGAGCCTCGCCGGAAACGGCGCTGGATCAAGAGCTTGTTCAGTTCAAGCAGTGCAGCAAGCGACGCGCGCGGGGAGCCCAGATCCATTGCTGCGCACGGGACTTCGACCTCCTGCCCAACATGGGCAGAATGACCCCGAGATTGCGATCGGACGGATCGAGCGTTCGACGGTGTTGCTGTCGATCTCGATGCGGCCGTCGTCAAGGAAGTGCGAGAGGCCTTCCCAGCGTGAGAGCGTGTAGCGGATTGCCTCTGCGAGCTTGGTCTTCTGACTGATCAGGCCGAGCTTCTCACGCAGCCAGGGTTCGAGATCGGCGACGATGGCGCGGCTTTTGTCCTGACGCATCGCGCGGCGCTCGTTGGCCGATCGGCCACGGATGTCATCCTCGATCTTGTAGAGTTCGGCGATCCGTCTCAGCGCGTCACTGGCGATCGGCGCGGGACCGGCTGCTGCCAGTTCATAAAAGCGCCGACGGACATGCGCCCAGCAGAAGGCGAGCGTGACGCCGCTTTTGTCGGCCAGCACGCGATAGCCGCCATAGCCGTCGACCTGCAAGATTCCGGTGAAGCCTGCGAGATGAGCGATCGGACGCTCGGCCTTTCGGTCCGGCGCATAGACATAGGCGACGCCCGGCGGGTCGCTCCCCTCCCATCGTCGGTCATCGCGGGCATAGGCCCAGAGTTGACCTGTCTTAGTCTTGCCGCGGCCGGGATCGAGCACCGGCGCGGTCGTCTCGTCGGCGAAGAGTTTTGCCGAGGACTTCAGCTTGCCAAGCAGCCGCTCATGCACCGGACGCAGGTGCCAGGCGGCGCGGCCGACCCAGTCGGCGAGCGTAGAGCGATCGAGATTGATACCCTGCCGGGCGTAGATTTGCGCCTGACGATAGAGCGGAAGGTGATCGGCATATTTTGAGACCAGCACCTGGGCGACCGTTGCCTCGGTCGGAAGACCACCCTCGATCAGCCGGGCCGGCGCCGGAAGCCTGAACCACGACGTCCTCGCAGGCGCGGCAGGCATATTTGGGCCGGCGCACGACGATTACACGCAGCTGCGCCGGAACGATGTCGAGCCGCTCGCTCACGTCCTCGCCGATCCGATGCAAGCCATTGCGGCAGCATGGGCAGGCATGGTCCTCGATGTCGACGACCATCTCCACGCGCGGCAGATGGGGTGGCAGCGCGCCCCGGTTGGCCCGGCGCCTCGTGGCCTTTGCTTGCCGCTCGGCGGGAGCAGATTGCTCCTTCTCTTCCTCACCGGCGGCCTCGATCTGCTCCGCCTCTTCGAGCCCCAGCAGCAATTGATCCTCGGGGAGCGTCTCGGCACGCCGGCCGAAGCGGTGACGCTGCAATTCCTTGATGATCTGAATCAGACGGGCATTCTCGACGTCGTGCGCCAGGACCATCGCCTTCAGCGCGTCCGGATCGTCGGGAAGCTGGTCAGCCGTCATCGCCATGAACGGATCAGACCATATTCGCCGACAGCCCGCGACAGCGGAATCTAGGCTGATTCACTTCGTCGCGGGTCAGCCCGCCTGGGCTGGCACGCGGGTCCGGCGCGCCTCATGGACTCGCCGCCAGTCGAGACCTTCGAGTAGCGCCGAGAGCTGCGCGGCCGTCAGCCGCATCATGCCGTCATGCACTTTCGGCCAGCGGAACTCCCCATCCTCCAAACGCTTAGCAGGCAAACCCCGGTGCCATCCCAGAAGATCAGCTTGATCCGGTCAGTCCGCTTCGCCCGGAAGACGTAGACGGCCCCGCTGAACGGATCGGCCCCCATTGTCTCTCGCACCAGCGCCGCCAATCCCTCCGCACCCTTGCGGAAGTCGACGGGCTTCGTCGCCACCATGACCTTGACCGCACCCGTCGGCCCGATCACGACGTCGCCTTCAGCGCGCGGATCACTGCGGCCACCGTCTTGGTATCGGCGCCCCGGCCGACGCGCATCGCGATGCCGTCGATCTCAAGCTCGATCATGCCGGCATCTCGGGTGGCTTGCCGTTTCCGCTGCTTCGGTGAACGGCTGGCTGCAGGTTCCGCCGCCGCCACAACCGCCGGCACAAAGGCAGGAGAATCTTGCTGCACCGAAGCGGCCTGTTTGCGCGCTTCGCGGCGCCAGGCGAAGACCTGCTGCGGCCTGAGACCATAACGGCGGGCGACCTCGGAAATGATCGCATTCGGCTCCAGCGTCTCTGCGATGATCCGCGCCTTGTCATCCACCGACCAGTGACGCCGACCGCCGGCACCGTTGATCACCTCGAAACGCCGAAGCTGCCGCTCCGGGTCAAGCGTAAGGTCAAGTCCAGACACAAGCCGATCTCCGATCCCAATACAGGATCGGCAACCTCACAGATCGCGACCACTCCCGAAAGGTGGTCCGGAAACACCGCTCTGATGTCCGCTGTCAAGGTTTGGAACGCATGAGGTCGCCCGATCCGAGGAACGGCTGCTCATTCTGATGATCGCGCATGGGTGGGGAGGCGGAACTGAAGGACGTCGGTGATCAAGCTCTGATGCGCGGGTTGGCTACCGCATTCCCGATTGTGCGTCCGGGGCTGTTCCTATCTTACTGCGGGCGTCGGTCGATTTGCCGGCCACAAAGCGTCTGACGGGCATTCCCCTGCCGTGGTCCCGCCTCCGCCCATGCGCGATATGTGCGCCATCGCGGCGAGCGATCAGGTGACGCGCGCCTCCCTTGCGACTGCCCACATAAAGCCGACCAGTTCACGGGCGATCGCGGTGCAGACGACCGTTGTCCGTTTGCCCCGAGCGCTCAGCATGCGGTAGCGGGCTGTCAGGCGGGACTGCGCCTTCCAGGCGATCTCACGCACCTTCGGTGACGCCTGCTCCAACCGGTATAGCTTCGCCTTCCCGACCTTGGGCGGATGTCGATAGGTCCAGGCGCTCTCGACCAACATGTGGCGAACCCGACCGTTGCCTGCCTTTGTGATGCCGCCGCGCCGGACTGTCTCCCCGGTTGAGCGCTCGCCGGGGACCCGACCGAGATATCCCATGAGCTGGCGTGGGCTTTCGAACCGGCTGGCGTCGCCGACTTCGGTGACGAACGTCACGGCGACAATTAGGTCTACCCCACGCAATGTCTGAAGCGCCCACACGATCGGTGCCAGCGACCAGGCCGGGACGAACTCTTCGATCACACGCTCCAGCCGCTCGACCCGCTCTTTCGAGACGCGCACCGCCTCGACCATCTCCTGGAGTGCGATCTGATGCGCGGGATGATCGAACCTTGTTCCTGAAGCCAGCGTAGATAGCGCATCGTCCAGCTCTTCTTTCGCGGATAGCTACGGCCGTGCTTGAGCATGAATGCGCTCACCTGCTGGCGATGGACCCGCAGCGTCTCGACCGCGCCCGCCCGCGCGCGAACAAGATCCCGTATGGACTCGTGCCCTTCATCGGGAACCCACACCGCGGTCAGCTCGCCGGCGCGCAATAGTCGGGCAAGGGAAATGGCGTCTCGACGGTTCGTCTTCACCCGATCGCCGGGCTTCCTTGGTATCAATGATGGTGCAACCACGGTGCACTCGTGCCCGAGCGACCGGATCAGGCGATAAAGGCCGTACCCGGTCGGCCCAGCCTCATAGCAGAAATGCACGTAATCAAAGCGGCTGGCGATCCGGCCTATGACCCGCCGCATGCTGGTCGCCGACGCGTCGACCTCACCGAAGAACCGAACCTCTCCTTCCCGGCCTGCCTCCGCAATCGCAATAGCGTTCTTAAGCTTCGCAACATCGATTCCGACAAATGCTTCTCTATAATCCGCCACGGCTCGTCCTCCTGTGGTGAGGATCGGCTCGGCCCGTCCGAGCAACCCTCGGACGCGCAGTGTAGGGCGAGCCACCTCATCGGCAGAGGCGGACATACGGTCTTACTGTCAAGACGCTGACGACCCAGAATCGCCGGGCGCTGCTGACGGCCCTCAAGTCGCTTCAGGAAAAGGCCATCGCCATCGAGAACGACATCCGTGGCCTGTTTCGTAACTTCGGTCTCAAAGTTGGCATTGTCGACGGCCGGCAAATTCGCGGATCGCATCCGGGACCCTTCCGGTGACATTCCGGAACTCGAGACATCATGGAGACGTTGCTCACCGCCCGTCGGAAACTTTGCGAGCAGTTCACGGTGCTACACGAAAGACTGTTGTCGATCGTGAGGGGTGACACGGTTTGCAGGCGGTTGATGACCGTGCTGGGCGTCGGCCCTATCGTTGCACTGGGTTTCAACGCCACGGTCGATATTCCTGCCCCCTTCAGGAATTCGAAGGACGTGGGGCCGTATCTCGGTTTGACGCCGCGGTTACATCAATCAGGCTAGGATAATCGCGTCGGCAGGTCAGCCTAGGAAGCTTGAATGGGATTGACTTCAACACGCCGAATAGACAAGTCCAGGCATTTGGTGGAGCGGATTGAGAGTGAAGCGCTCGGGCTGGGAAGCCCATGCCTTGCAGATGAACTCGTAGGGTGAGACCTTTGAGGGCCTTCAGCCTGCGGCCGAAATTTGTAGGCCGCAACAAAGTCGGCAAGATGCCGACGCAGTTGGTCATGATCGTCGTAGTGGAAACGCTTGCCCGTCGCGTCCTTGATGGTGCGGTTCATTCGCTCGACCTAGCCGGTGGTCCAAGTATGCTTTGGCTTCGTGGTTCGAAGCACAGCGCGACGATGCGGCCCCCGAACGTGCTTGCGGGCTTCCTGGCGCCGCGACGAGCGCTTGCAGGCGCTGACGGTCGCTGGCCAAAACGGTGAAGGGGGATGCTATTGCGCATGCATCTAACTCGCACGCCAAACCGCAAAACGGAATCCCGAAATCGGACTCTTTTGATCCGATCAATCCACTATGAGACGCCGATTCCGAAATAGCGGGTGTGGGCGACATTGAGGATGCGATTGATCAAGCTTACGAAGCTGTGTCCGCCGGCCGTTGCAGCTGTGCCATAACTGGAGTGTATACCAAGGGCCGGCACCGAGTTCATCTCTAGGACAAACGGTTGGCCTGAGCGATCGATCCGGAAATCGACGCGGGCATAGTCCCGGCAGTGGCAGGCACGGAAGGTCGCAACCGAAATATCCCGTAACATCGTCTCAAGCCCGCTCTCGATTTTCGCCGGGCAAATCTTGGGCACCGCTGCGGCCGCCACGTACTTCGCATCCCAATTCATAACACGCGTTTCGCGGTCACCGAAGTCCTGCTCCACTAGAGGCAAAACTTCGGGCTCCCCGTTTCCGAGCAACGCAACGCAGATTTCCCGCCCCTCGATGTATTCCTCCACTAGCGCATCCTGAGCATGCTGCGTGACGATCACTTCGACGGCCTGCCGCAACTTAGAGTGTTCATGTATGATCTGCAATCCGAAGCTGCAGTCCTCCTCCCGCGGCTTCACTACCACTGGGAATCTCAGGTCGCCGGTGTTCTCGGTGCCGCGACGCATCACGCGAAAGTTCGGAGTCGGCACGCCCTGATCGCGGATGAGCATTTTGGTAATGACTTTGTCTCCCGTCAGCCCAATCCCGAAGGGGCTACATCCAGTGTATGGAACACCGGCCATCTCAAGCATGGCAGGAACATGAGTGTAACGCTTTTCGCCCTGAATTCCCTCCGCCAAGTTGAAGACCATTCCCGAGGGGCGACCTTGCGGATCAGGTGGCATGAACCGCTCGAGACTGGCGAGCAGTCCTTTATCGCCTTCACACACTACCGTCTCGTGGCCGCCCTCTTGAAGTGCCGCCACCACATCTTCCAACGTGCCGCTATGCGGCCAAGGCTGCGGCGGCTGCGGACAAGGCTGACCGAACCGGTTAATCACACCGTTGAAATCACTGTTCGTTACGATGGCTACTCGCATGAGCTATCTCCTTTGACGTTTGTCTGCTGTCACGAAACCAATGAAAACTGGATGGAGGCCAACCGCTATATCAACATTGACGACCTGCACGAGTACAAGAGGCTCGAAGCACCATGGCTGACCCTTTTCACAACCCCCTCCACAAACATAGGTCCACCACCCGGTTCCCTCTCCGGTTCCCGACCCTTTCCGCTGGCGGTGCTCTTTTTGCCCAAGTAGCTCGAAAGACGGCGAGTTGGGTTGCGGTACCATCAATAAAGCCTTATGCAGGGTTTATGCCAAAACAGATGATAACCGGCGGATGAGAGCGCTCCGACGCGAAATGATCGCTTCAAAAACCGTGCCAACCTCGCAAAATGCACGTCGGCCAGTGCTTTGAGTTTGATATCAAACTTACGGTCATATCAGGTACTAAACTGGCCCGCACAACCACTATGTCGCAGGCGCGACAAAATCCGACAGAGATCGTATCCCAGGGGACGAGCGGCGACCCATCCGCAGTCTTTTGACGCTCGCCGGTCCCTTACATCGAGCCCTGGCGTCCAGAATTGAAGTTGGGCGAAGGCGATCCGCATAATCGTATGCCCGGCCTGGCCGGCTTCAACGTGCGAGCGCTGCAGCAGTTTCAACAATGATGGCGAGTCGGCATAAATCTTCTTGAGAGGCTGGCGCTTAATCCCGGAACAAACGCGGCAATCAGCACTTCGCCTTGCTCATTTCGATGACGGCCATAGTGTTATTGCGCGCTTCAAAAGCTGGACAGCGATTCCGCTAATTCCCGGACAGCGTTTTCACAAAAGTCCGACAGTTCGTCGAGGTTGGTCCTCGGCAGCCTGGTTGCTGTAGGGCTGATTGATTTCGGTGTTCTCGGAGTCGGTCAAGAGGGCCGAGGCTTTTTTCTTCGGATGCTCTCGCCCTGAAGGGCGATGCGGTGTGCATTGTGCACGAGCGGTCGTGTATAGCGTCGGCGACCGTGCTGTCGTTAATAAGGTCGTGCCAGCTTGCCACGGGGACCTGGGCGGTGATCAGGGTGGATTTTCTCTGATAGCGCTCCTCGACGATTTTCGAAGAGGTGGAAGCGCTGCTGATCGGAGAGAGCATGGTTGCCGAAGTCGTCGTGGATGAGCCAAGTGGACACGGGTGAGCTTGTCGATGAGGCGGGGAAAGGAACCATCGATGCGTCGCTCTCGAACAGGATAACAGTGCGGCTTCGGAAAAGTCCGGACAGGCTTTCCGGTAATCTCAATGATGAGATCCGCGCCCGCCGTTCCAAAAAAAGGTTCGGCACGAAGCCCGCATTTTTTGCACTGGGCTTACGGCGTGCTGATCCACTGTTTCGTCATTACTATTCCCGAGCCTTGCAACCGAGCCGGAAGCGTCAGGCGAATGCAGGATTCCTGCGCTCGTAGAGCGTCCCAGCTTGGTCAGCACAACCTGACGATACGCGCCATCTTGGCGGCAAAGGCATTTGACGCAGCTGAATTGTCACGATCAGACGGCAGTTGGATCCTCATTGGATGGCCAGTGTTGCAAAAATCACAGGCTGGAGATCGGACTTGCGCCCTGGTGAATTTCCGCCACCGCATCGGGGTCGGTCTTCAACCCGGCAACTTCGACTTCCCAATTATAATAGAGACCGCGGCCGGGGCTTTGGCGGAGAGGGTCAGTCCTGGCGATGCCTCTCTCGAGCCGGCCTACATTGCAGCTGCCAGGCGGTTGGTTGAGCGCGGAGCCGTCGCGATAACCAGGGACTGCGGCTTCAGTATCTGGTGCCAGGCTGCACTGGCCACGTCTGTCAAACTTCCCGTGGCCATGTCGAGCCTGCTACTGGCGCCCACGCTCCTCCGGCAGCTTCCGGCCGGCGCAAAGCTCGCCGTCTGGCCGCAGACTCAAGACACTGCGGCGAAGAGCTGCTGGGCATGGATTCATCCGCAGGGGCAAGAGTAGCCATCGGCGGCATCGAAGGTAATACGCGGCCGGCTAGTGTTACCGAAATGGAGTCCCCGGGTTGCAGTCTGTGTCGCGACTTCGCGCCGCACATCCCAAGATTGACGCACTCCTATTTGAATGTACATTGTCCCCGATGGTGACGTCAGCAATCCGTCGTAGGACAGGACTGCCCATCTATGACGCCGCGCCCCTTTATCGAATGACATTCGCGTCCGTGGCTTGACCGCTTGGAGGCCGTCAGGTGCTTGAGCGCGGCAGTCTCAAGTTTTAAGGGGTGGCAGCGTGGAATCTGCTCCTCGCGAAAGAAGGAAGCCCCAGGCGACTTTCGATCGTATATGCCGCGGCTAGGACGGAGGTGTCGGAATAGCGCGCGCCGACCAGTTGTAGCCCGACGGGCAGCCCTTGATCATCCAGGCCCGATGGAATCGATGCTGCTGGTTGCTGGGTCAAGTTGAAAGGGTAGGTGAAGGGCGTCCAGTCCACCCACCCCTTGTAACTATCATCCGGCACATTTCGCCCGACGGGGAACGGCGCGATAGGCATCGTCGGTGTGACCAAGAGATCGTAATTTTCGTGGAACTTCGCCATCAGAGCGGAGAGCTCGAACCGCATCGCCTCAGCTTCCTGAAATTCGGTAAGGGTGATCTTCAGCCCGCGTTCGGCACCTTCCAGAAAGCCAGGATCTAGTAATTGTCTTTGCTGTTTGTTCATTCGTGACACAATACGGGCGGCGCCAGCGAACCAGAATGTAGAAAACACCTCCACCGGATCCGCAAATCCCGGATTGACTTCGGCCACCTCGGCCCCAAGAGCTCGAAGCTGGTCGATCGCATTATCGGTAACGTTTTGGATATCTCGCGCCACCTTGACATAGCCGAGGTTCCGACTGTAGCCGATCCGCAGGCCCCTGATGGTGGTCTTTGCTGGATCGGGGTCGAGACCTAGGTACGCCGGACCCGCATAGCCATCGCGAGCGTCCTTTCGTGCAATCACATTCATCATCAGGATCGCATCCGCAACGGTGCGGGTCACCGGCCCCAAATGAGACAGCGTTGTCATGGCGCTAGCTGGCCATTGCGGAACGATGCCGAAGGTTGGCTTGAAGCCGAAGGTCCCCGTGAAGCTCGCCGGTATCCGGATTGATCCCCCGCCGTCGCTACCCTGATGAAGAAAGCCAAGGTTGAGCGCAGCCGCAACTGCCGCCCCTCCCGACGACCCGCCTGGTGTCAGGTCAGGATTCCAGGGATTGCGGGTGATCCCGTAGACCGGGCTGTCTGTTACCCCTTTCCAGCCAAATTCTGGAGTGGTTGTCTTGCCCAGGATAACGCCACCGGTCTCACGGATACGGGCTGGAACAGGGGCGTCTTCAGTCCAGGGTCCCTCGGTGCTGCCGGACAATGAGCCACGTCTTGTCGGCCAGCCTCGTGTCAAGGTGAGGTCTTTGATGGTGGCCGGAATGCCATCTAGTACTCCGGCTGGTTCCCCCTTCATCCATCGACCCTCCGAGGCCCGGGCAGCAGACCTGGCCCCTTCGTGGTCGACGAGGCAAAATGCGTTCAGCGCCGGGTTGTTGGCGTCGATGCGGCTGAGACAGTCATCGACGACTTCAACAGGCGAGAGCTGCCGCCTTCGGTAGAGTTCCAGGCATTCGCACGCCGACAGACCCTCAAGAGATGTTGGCACGGATGAACGAGTTTTCATTTTACGAGGTCCGCTACATTCAAGCCTGGCATAAGACGGCAGTTATTCATTCGTTCTGCGGCCCTTGTCAGACCGATCATCAAGACGTCGGACGGGATCCCAACGTGTTCTCTACGAGCTTGATCCAGTACGATGTTCCATAAGGAATCGCCTCGTCGTTGAAATTGTAGGCAGGGTGATGCAGGCCGGCGCTGTCACCGTTCCCGCACCAGACGAAAGCACCCGGCCGCGCCTGCGCCAGGAAGGAGAAATCTTCCCCCCCCATTACCGGTGGCGTCTCGAGCACATTGTTTTCACCGGCCACGCCCTTGGCCGCGCTTCTCGCAAGGTCGGTCTGCTGGACCTCATTGAAGAGAATTGCGTCGAAGCTCTGAAATTTAATATCTATCTTCGCGCCGGTTATCTGGGCGATGCCGGCGACCACTTCGCCCACCCGCTCCTTCACGAACTTGCGCACCTCCGGCTTTAGCGTCCGCATGGTGCCCACCAACTCCGCTGTTTGCGGAACGACGGGGACTAGTCTCTGCCCGGACTGGAACTGGTGGAACGAAATTCCTGCCGAGTCGACAGGGTCAATGTTCTGAGCCAGGATATGCTGCAGGGCCGTCACAAGCTGAGCGCCGACCAGAATCGGATCGATGCATTCATGAGGCCTTCCAGGGTGCCCCCCTCGCCCTTCAATGCTAATTTCTATGCTATCAGTTGCCGCCATCACTGGACCTTGCCGGATTCCGAAGACACCTACCGGCAAGCCCGGACGATTGTGCATTCCGTAGATGTGCTCGATGCCGAACCGCTCCATCAAACCGTCATCTAGCATGGCAACGGCGCCGGTACCGATCTCCTCGGCAGGTTGGAAGATCATGACCGCCGTTCCAGCGAAATTCCGAGTATCGGCAAGATAGCGCGCGGCACCCAACAGCATCGCGGTGTGGCCGTCATGCCCACACGCATGCATCAAGCCCTTGTTCTTGGACGCATAGGGCAGATCGGTCGCTTCGTTGATCGGCAGCGCATCCATGTCAGCGCGCAATCCGATAACCTTTGGGTTACCGTCGCTCACGACGCCGTTGCCCTTGATGACGCCAACGACGCCGGTTTTGCCGATGCCGGTCGCGACGGCGTCGCAGCCGAATTCGCGCAGGCGCTCGGCGACAAATGCCGAAGTACGGGGGATGTCGAAGCCCAGTTCGGGATGTGCATGGATGTCCCGGCGCCAAGCCACTATCTCGGGGAGAAACTCTGCGACGCTATTGAGAATTGCCACGGGGACTTTCCTTTCTTGCCGGTTGCAGGCGAATTTCACGCTTTGTCCTTGCGAGAGCCGGGAGACCCGTTTCCGCGCTGCCGGGAGCACAGCATCCTCTGTGCGACGTAGGCACCCCAGCTATTCCGCCGACTGAAGCCGCTCCAATTAGCCGGGGACCGACAATCCTGAATTCCGCTCCGCCCAGAATGTAGCAAGTGCCAAAGAGCTTGGTTGCGCGAAGGGCGCCTTGGTCCCGCAGAATATCATCGTTTTTTGGTCATTGGCGCATAACACCTGCAGGCTGAGAGGAGGTGCCCTGGTATATATGCGGGACCATTCAAAATAGGACAGCCGACATTCAGAAGTGCGGGACAACTGCGACCCGCGGAAGGCGCGTGGTGGTTGCCTGGGCGGGCTCTTTTGAAGGCTACTCTTCAGCAATTGGCAGAGCAAACGACGCCTTGATCCGATCCATTACAACGATTGTCTTGAACCCCTTTACTTCAAGATGTTCGTAAAAAAAACGACGGGTAAACGCCTCGTACTCGGCCATGTCCTGAGCAGAGACCGTAATAATAAAATCCGCTTCACCCGTAACGTAGTAAGCGTTCATGATCTCAGGCGTCCGCCGAATTGCCTGCTTGAAACGATCGATGATATCGGCGCGATCGCGCTCGAGAGTGATGGATACCAGCAGGAGCAGGGGCCGACCGACGGCTTCCGGTGAAACTATGGCAACGTCCGCTTCGATGACGCCAGCGTCTCGAAGTCGCTTTAATCTCCGCTGACAAGCGGTAGCCGATAGTCCGGCAAGTTCGCCCAATTCCTCTGTCGTAAGGCGATTGTTGCGCTGCACGACGTTGAGAATCTTCCGGTCAATTCGATCCAGATCCATTCACAATCTCTGCTCATGATGATATCGGCCAATGCCAAGGCCGCCAGTCCGTACGTCCAAAATGTAGCAAGTGCCAAACGCCCTCTCGGCGCTAAAGTCGGTCCAAGTCGCAGAAAATCGGCGTTTCTTTCGCCATCTGCGCACAATACCGGCATAGTATAACTATCTGAGGGGTGCCGCTGAATCGATGGGCGTTGCTGGTGAGCAGTTGCGGGCCAGCGCAAGAACGGCAGATTCGATCGGGTGGGGGCGATCCCCGGTCGAAAAGATCCTACCGATCTCGTTGCTCAGGCGCAGAAAACATGAGTTGCAGCACGCTCGCATCAGTTCGAGGCAAGCGTGTTAGGGAGCGACATCACCAAGGGTGTCGGCGTTGCAGCATAAATCGGAGACCATGAGAGTCAGGCTATGAACCGGCCCCGGCTTTCGGATGCCTTACGGCCCTCGCGCGTCGGCCGCGAGTGAACTATGATCCGCATGGGTGTGGGGCTGGAGGAGAAGGTCGTCGGCTCAGTCAGGCTAACGTCGCTCCAAGCACTGGTAAGAAGCCCTATCCGCGGTCTGAGAATTACCCAAATTGATCTCTCGTGAGGCAGTTGTTGCAGCTGCATTCCGTCGAGACGCTTCAGTGATCCGCGAGAATGGCTCGCGATCTCTGCGTGAATCGCGGTTTGGCGCAGGAATGCGGCGTGGGAGACCGAATGTTAGACCAAAGTCGGCACGAGCACCGTGTAAAATGGGCAGGTCAGCGCAGACCAGTCTGGCGGCATTCTTACCCTTGCCGGAACGATCGCCTGAACAAGGTAGCTCAACCGCCGTCCGCACTCCCAGGAGAGAAAGCCATATGCTTCCCTTGGACATCCTCCGAAAGGAGTTTCCAGCCACAGCAAACGCCATCTACATGGATGTCGCGAACCAGGGCCTCATATCAAGCACAACATTGGCTTCAATCGAGCCTCATTTGAACAATCGGCTGCATGGCCTAAACGACGAAGAAAGAATGCTCGAACACGTCGAGCGTACTCGCGCTAGGTTCGCACAATTTATCAATTCAGATCACGATGAAATTGCAATTACCAAGAATGCATCGGAAGGCATCAACATCATCGCTAATGCGATCGATTGGAGAGATGGAGACAACGTCGTTCTATGCCCAAAATTGGAACACGCAAATAATATCTTGCCATGGATTCAGATCAGAGACCGCTACAATGTCGAGTTGCGAGTCGTAGAGCCGGATAACGGCTCAATTCCCCCTGATGCATTCGTAAAGGCGATTGATTCTCATACCCGCGTTGTTGCCTTGGCGACGGTGACGATGGTTCCGGGGTTTCGGACCGTCATGGAGCAGATATCCGAAGCCTGTAGGCACTACGGTGCATTTCTTTTGGCGGACGCGACGCAATCTGTTGGGATACTCCACACCGACGTCAATCGACTTGGCGTAGACGGTGTAGCAGTGTCCACTGTGAAGGGTTTGATGGGTCTTTATGGATCGGGTTTTTTATATTGCCGTAAAGAATGGGCCGATCGGCTGAGCCCGGCCTATCTTGCGCGCTTCAGCGTAGATTTCGGAAACGCGCCAGAATCAGCTCCGGTACCTAGTTTTGTAAAGTTGCGCTCTGGCGCGCCCCGCTTTGATATCGGGCATTACAACTTCCCTGGCATGTTGGCTGCATATGCATCAATGGGCCAGCTACTTGATATCGGAACCGAGGCGATCGACCAGAGCGTTACCTCACTCGCAAAACGTATGGCCACTGGTCTCTTAGATATCGGGCTTCCGGTCTGCGGCGGGCCACCAGGCGCTCACACTGGAAGTATCGTAGCCGTTGGCGATTCCAGCGATCTTGTTGAAGGGCGCCCAGTCGACGCCCGCATTCGGTCGCTTCACGAGCATTTCACGAAGAACGGGGTAATCGTCTCAATACGCAGAGGCATGCTCCGGTTTTCCCTGCATCTTTACAACACCGCCGATGAAGTCGATCGCGTAATCAATCTGGCCAAGAGCTGGTCGAAGTAAGAGCGACACGGCTAGTTCATGCACACAGGAGAGTACATGTCGACCCAGAGCGCCGAGACTATCGGACTTCTCCAAGATCTTATAAAGATCGAGAGCATCAATCCATCGCTGTCGCCAAAAGGTAGTGGAGAGCAAGGTGTAGCCAAGTTCCTCGAGGGTTTTTGCAAGGAGCGGAAGCTGGCTTACGGGATACAGGAGGTGGCCGATGGTCGCTCGAATTTCCTGACCTGGGTACCTGGGAAAGAACCCGATAGGCGTATTCTATTCATTGCTCATATGGATACCGTTCCTATCGATAGGTGGGAATCAGATCCATTCTCGGGTGAGCAACGGGACGGGCGAATATATGGGCGAGGTAGCTGCGACACAAAAGGCTCACTTGCAGCTATGTTGATTGCGCTTAGCTCACTTGGTGAACGGCAGCCCCGGGCCACGGTTGTTGTGGCAGCCAGCATTGACGAAGAGTACCGCAAACTTGGCGCCCGCGCTATAGCCGATTCCGGTGTCGCTTATGAGGGTGCGGTAGTCGGTGAACCCACCGAATTAGAGCTCGTTGTAGCTCACATGGGTTCTGTCCGCTGGCAAATCGAGGTTCAGGGTGTACCGGCTCATACGTCGAAGCCTCATCTCGGAGTGAACGCGATCACGGGCATGGCCAAGGTGGTATTGGCACTTGATGAGCACCATCGATCCCTTGTGTCTCGGGCGCAGCACCCATTGGTAGGGTCATCACAGCTGACCGTGAGCCTCATCGAAGGAGGTTTGGAACTTACCACTGTACCGCCGGTATGCCGTATCTGGGTCGATCGGCGTCTCATACCCGGGGAGCGGCCGCAGGACGCGTTGGCGGAGGTAGAAAGCATACTGGAAGGCCTTCGCCAGGGCGAAGACAAGATCAATGTTCGGTCATTGCTTCCCGCATTGGAAGACCCGCCTCCAATCAGTTCCGGGTCGAGCAAAATTGCAGCAGTCGCAGGAGCGGCTTGTGCCCACGTCGCGGGGACCGGAGAGCAGAAGGGAGCCACCGGCGGCTCGGATGCAAATCAGCTGTCATTGGCTGGGATCCCGTGTGTGATTATCGGACCCGGGCGTACTGCCCAAGCCCATACGAACAACGAGTTCGTTGAAATCGATCAACTGACCAAGGCTGCTGATTTGTACCAGAGAATCATGCTCACATATTAGGAGTGGCCGGCCTGATGGGGGTGCTCAAACCCCGTCCATTGGGCCGCGGACGCCCCGGATGCTGCATGAGCGTGGCGGCCGCAACGTCCCGATCTTCGCTGGTCTCGTCGGCGCTTCCCACGTAGATCTTGCCGCCCGTGCTTGAAATTCTGTTGCGACAGGCAGAGTGCGTCTTCACCATAGGGAGGGCATGATCTTCCACCGGAGACGCAGAGCCACCGAAAATTTGGCGCTCATATGCGGATAACGTACGGCAAGTGCCTAGGAAATGCAGATTTTCCGCGACAAGAAGAAATCCTCGGGGAAAACAGCCTCTTGTGACGTGATACGAAGAGAAAGTATGCGGACAGGACGAATGCCTGATCCGTTCGAGGAATGCCTGTTTTGAAGGACTCGACGAGATGAAATATGAGAAGCCATTTCCGCCCGAGGAGTTTCGGCGTCGTGTTCATGACGTGAAGCAGCGGATGGAGCGAGCGGGGCTGGACTTGCTGATCTGCCAGGATCCCGCGAATATGTATTGGCTTACCGGCTTTGACGGCTATTCGTTCTACGTGCCTCAGGTGGTCTTAGTGCATCTCCAGTCGGACATGCCCCTCTGGTTCGGACGTTTCGTCGATGTAAATTCCGCTTATATAACGACGGATCTGCCTAGAGAAAATATAAGCTCATTTTCCGATCATAGACTTCAACATCCAGAATTACATCCATTTGACGATCTTTGCGAGCTTATCAATTCGCGCGGCTGGGGATCTGATCGAATCGGTGTCGAGCTTAACGCCCACTTCTATACTGCCCGAGCACATCAACATCTCGTCAAAGGCCTTCCGAATGCAAAATTCTCTGATAGCCGCGAATTAGTCAATTGGGCACGGCTTATAAAATCTGACCTTGAACTAGTCTACATGAGAGAAGCGGGCCACCTTGCAACGCATACGATGCAGACGGCAATCGCTAACCTAAGGCCTGGAGTGCCGCAACATGAGGTCGTCGCGGAGGTGTACCGGGCCCAGACACGAGGGGTGGACGGTAAATATGGCGACTCTAGCGGTCCTCCTCTTATCCAGACTAGCGAACAAACGAACGCTCCGCACCTCAGTTGGACCGAGGAGCCCTTGCCGACCTCTGGCCTGGTTCTCATGGAGTTCGGCGCCACCCGACGCCGCTACTGTGCGCCGCTGTGCCGCACCGTCCACATCGGAAAGCCACCCGCAGAGGTCTCGCGTCTTGCTGAGGTTATAGTGGAAGGCGGGGATGCTGTGCTCGAGATGGCAAAGCCTGGTACCGTCGTTGAGGAGCTTAATGCGGTGTGGCAAGATATCCTCAAGCGGAACGGGTATATCAAGATAGGCCGCTCCGGCTATTCAATCGGACTCAACTTCCCGCCGGAATGGGGCGAACGCACGGTTAGTATTCGCGCG
The DNA here is from genome assembly GCF_003997785.1 of Mesorhizobium sp. M7D.F.Ca.US.004.01.2.1. NCBI lineage: Bacteria > Pseudomonadati > Pseudomonadota > Alphaproteobacteria > Hyphomicrobiales > Phyllobacteriaceae > Mesorhizobium > Mesorhizobium sp. M7D.F.Ca.US.004.01.2.1. The sequence goes on from NZ_RZRQ01000001.1 coordinate 99,979, forward strand.
GGCGACAAGACCATCCTACAACCAGGAATGTGCTTCCATTTTCAGTCGGGGGTTAGGCTCGAAGGGTTCGGCGCCGCCATCTCTGAATCATTTATTGTAACCGAAAGGGGCGGTGAGCGATTGGCAGATGTTGATCGCCGCTTGATCGTCGTGGACTAGGTGATTTGGATGTGACCCAAATCGTTTTGCGATCTCACTGGGTCCGTTCGAAGCCGGTTGAAATTTGTTTCTGCGGCGAGCGGATGAACGGATCTAGCTTAAGGACGGCGCTGTCTGAGAGGTGCGGCATGCCCAACCTCTGGGACAGGAGAATCTCGCCTAGCACATGAGTTCTCTGCATCAGCGGAGATTAAGATCCGTAGGCCGAAATGAGCCACCTGTGACGCGAGCGCGGCGTGAACGTTGCCCCATTCTACAAATGCGCGGATGACGCAAGAGGACTTAGCTTTTGAGGAGCATTGAGGACGAGTTTACGCGCGCCTGAAGCGGGCTCTTGCCAACCCTGCGCGCCGGTGGGAACGCGAGTATGGTCCGCCCCGTCCGTGCAACACGTCGCGACATCAGCACACGTTGTTCCCGATAGATGGCTCGGCAGCGAAGCTCGCCTTTTGCCCGGGGCTCGCTTCATCCTTTTCTGCTGTTTCGTGCGACTTCACCACTTCACCAAGTGAATGTCTGGGTTATCGCGGGGACCTCAATTTCGGGACCCCAAGACCTCCTTCCGAATGAAGTCGTCCGCGATGCCATCGTGTCTGAAGCGGTCGCGGTCACCCTGCACAGTGCCGGACGAAAGTAGCCTTGCGGCGAGTTCCGTCTAAGATTCGAGGCGGTTGCGCCTGCGTCAGTGCGCCTGATCGGTGTCGGTCGAGAACTTAATGCCACGAGGCCAGATCGGGAACTCGGGATCGGGAGATCGGCGCTGGAACCAACTACTTTCCGCGCCGCCGGCGACCAGCGCGACCTTCGCTCGCGGTCGCTAAGCCTCCTGGCAAGTGAAGTTGTGAGCCGTGTCCAATTCTACGCGAATTGGCTGCTGTTTGCAGGAATGCAGCTAAAGGGGCATCAACTGCGCTGCCGATCGGCGCTGTGGCAGCAATAACCTAAAGGCATCAGCATACCATTGGAGTCTTAGATGAGGGGTACGTCAATCACGGCATTACGCAGGCTCAAACGGCCAGACCTTTTGCGTGGTGATGCGTATCTGAACGGCGCCTGGCTCTCCAAATCAGATACTCTTGCCGTGTTTGATCCTGCCAGCGGTGACGAGATCGCTCAAGTTGCGGCTTGCGCAGACGCCGACGTTGACGACGCGGTCCATTGCGCAAGAGCAGCGTTCCTCAAGTGGCGCGACATGCTTCCGTTACAGCGTGGTGCATATCTGCGGAAATGGGCGGCAGGCATGCGGGAGAGCGCCGAAGACCTGGCTGTCATCATAACGGCCGAGCAAGGAAAACCGATTGCTGAAGCCCGCGGCGAAGTTTCATACGCTGCCGGCTTTTTAGATTGGTTTGCAGGGGAAGGGGAGCGGGCTTACGGCGAAACGATTCCCAGCCATCTCCCCGCAAGCAGGCTGGCCGTGCATTTGCAGCCGATCGGGGTGACTGTCGCCATTACGCCATGGAACTTCCCAGCGGCAATGATCACCAGAAAGGCTGGAGCTGCACTGGCCGCTGGCTGCACAATGATTGTAAAGCCGGCACCCGAAACGCCACTGTCGGCCCTCGCGCTTGCCCGCCTTGCCGGGGATGCTGGCATTCCGCCCGGCGTGTTTCAGGTGATCACGGGCGAAGCTCCGCCACTTGCCAAACGGCTGTTGTTGCATACCCACGTGCGTGCGTTCTCTTTTACGGGCTCCACCGAGGTCGGCAGAATCCTTCTCGAGCAATCCGCGAAGACAGTGAAGAAAGTCTCGCTCGAACTTGGCGGCAATGCTCCTTTCATCCTTTTCGGCGATGCGCCGATCAACGCTGCGGTCGCCGGTTGCATGGCAGCCAAGTTCGCGACATCCGGTCAGGACTGTCTCGCGGCAAACCGGATTTATGTGCAGCGAGAGATTTACGAGCATTTTACGGAAAAATTTGCCGAGGCCACCAGTAAACTAAAGGTCGGGCACGGATTGGAGCCAGGTGTCGACATCGGTCCGATGACAAAGACGTCTGGTGCTGACAAATGCAGGCACCAGGTTTCTGAGGCTCTAGCAGCCGGGGCTCGAATGGTAGCAGGCGCACAGCACAATTCGCTTGGCGGGAACTTCGTCACGCCGGCCGTGCTTGCTAATGTGACCGATGACATGGTGATTGCGAAGGACGAAACGTTTGGACCTGTCGCTGCAATCCTGCCCTTCGACGACGAACGGGAGGTGGTCGCGCGAGCCAACAATTCCGAGATGGGACTTGCGGCCTACGTCTATACCCAAGATCTCAACCGAGCCATGCGGCTCTCCGACCGGCTCGAATATGGCATGGTTGCCGTGAATACTCCAAAATTTACGGGGCCGGGCATTCCGTTCGGCGGCTGGAAACAATCCGGCCTTGGTCGCGAGGGCTCAAGGCACGGTCTTATCGAATATCTCGAACCCAAATACCTCTGCATCGGCAACATCGCGGCCTGAAAGGAAGCATTCAATGACCATCAACATCAAAGAGATCACCGAAAAGGACCGCAACTCGGTCTTGCATCCTTTCACTCAGCTTAAAGATTTCGCCACTGGCAAGCTCGGCGACCCAACGATCGTGGTGACAGGGAAGGGGATCCGCATCCAGGACGCGCATGGCAACCAATTTATCGATGGCTTTGCCGGCCTATACTGCGTCAATGTCGGGTATGGCCGCACGGAAGTCGCCGATGCGATCTCGCGTCAGGCCTATCGCTTGGCGTATTACCACTCCTATGCGGCGCACACGACCGACGAGCTTGCGATCCTCTCCGATCGCCTTGTGAAGATGGCGCCGGGCAAGATGAGCAAGGTGTTCTATGGCATGTCCGGCTCGGATGCGAACGAGACCCAGGCCAAGCTTGTTTGGTACTACAACAACCTGCGTGGCAAGCCGACCAAAAAGAAGATCATCTCCCGTGAACGCGGCTATCACGGCTGCAGCGTCGTGTCGGGCTCGATGACGGGCATGAGCTTTTATCACGACCACATGGACCTGCCACTTCCGCAGATTGTTCACACGGGTGTTCCACATCATTACTGGGGCGCAACCCCGGGCGAAACCGAGCGCGAATTCTCCGCTCGCCGCGCCGCCGAGCTTGATCAGTTGATCGAGCGGCTCGGCCCGGACAACGTCGGCGCCTTCATTGGCGAGCCCGTCCTCGGCACAGGTGGTATCACGCCTCCGCCGGAAGGCTATTGGGAAGCGGTACAGACGGTCCTCAAAAAACATGATGTGCTGCTGATTGCCGATGAAGTGATCACAGGGTTCGGCCGCACCGGTTCCATGTTCGGCTCACAGCACTATGGCATCGAGCCAGACCTCATCACGATCGCTAAAGGTTTGACGTCGGCCTACTTCCCGCTTTCAGCGGCAATCGTCGGTGAGAAGGTGTATAAAGTCCTGGAGGATGGAGCCGACAAGGTCGGGGCATTCTCGCACGGCTACACCTACTCTGGTCATCCGATCGGCGCCGCCGCGGCCAACGCGGTCCTCGATATTGTCGAGAAAGAAGACCTCCCCGGCAATGCGCGTGACGTCGGCGCGTTTTTCCAGGCGCAGTTGCAGGAGAGGTTCGCGCAGTTGCCGATCGTCGGCGAAGTGCGGGGCGTCGGTCTTATGGGCGCAATCGAGTTCGTTGCCGATCGCGACAATCGGAAGCGTTTCGATCCGGCGCTCAAGGTAGGTGCGCGAATCTCGAAGGCCGCCCGTGACCGTGGTCTTATCGCTCGGGCCATGCCGCACGGGGACATTTTGGGCTTTGCTCCGCCGCTGGTTACAACCAAAGCTGAGGCGGAGGAGATTGTTGCAATCGCAGAAAGCGCCGTGCGCTCGGTTATGGATGAGCTTGTTCGCGAGAGTGAGAAAATCTGAATGAGTTGGGCCATCTTGTCGTAATCAAGGCGCAAACTCAAGCGACGGCCTGATCGGCTTGCGGGGCTGCCAGCTGAGCTGGTGCCGCGTTCCGCTCATTGAGTTTTCGGCGGAATTCAATGCAGACACTGCTCAGGAGGAACTGGTGGCCAATTCGACCGCACTCAATCCCTGGGAATGGCCTGAAAGCCATTGGCGGCGGCGCATCAACAAAGTCAGAGCGGGCAAGGCACTAAGACCAATGTGGCCCGGCGGTAAACGCTGTGCCTTCGCCATCTCGTTCGACGTCGATCATGAGTCGAACGAATTGCGCAGGGGAGGGCGATCGCTAAGCAGATTATCCTGGGGTCAGTACGGGAGCCGACGAGGGATGCCTCGGGCTTTGGAACTCTTGAGAAAGTACGACGTTCCGGCGAGTTTTTTCGTTCCCGCTGTGATCGCTCAGTTGTATCCAGACGAGCAACGCGCAGTTGTCGATGAAGGCCATGAAATTGGCATGCACGGCTGGATACACGAGCTAAACTCGGAACTGAGCGCAGAGAGCGAGCGCTCTTTAATGATGAGGAGTGCCGACACTCTTGAAAAAATCACTTCCAAACGCCCGACGGGAATTCGAACGCCTTCCTGGGATTTTTCCGACGCAACTCTACGGATCATACGTGAAACCGGATTGACATACGACTCATCCCTTATGGCCGATGATAGTTGCTATGAGCTGCTGGAAGACGAGGAACCCACGGGAGTGATTGAAATACCGGTCGAATGGATTCGAGACGATGCCACTTATCTTTGGATGAGTCCCGATGGGTCTTCACGGCCAGATTTATCAGTCGACGACGTGCTTTCTGTATTTATTCGGGAGTTCGAAGGGGCCTATCAAGATGCCGATTTATTTCAGCTGACTCTGCATCCACACGTCATTGGATATCGCTCACGGATCTGGATCGTAGAAGAATTAATTCGACGCGCCAAAGCAAAGGGTGACGTTTGGTTCGCCACACATCATCAGGTCGCCGAGCGTGCGTCCTCATGTCTCTGAAAACTCTCAGACAGGAACGCCGGTAGAGTGCGGTGTTCTTGGGGCGGCGCAAGCCGTCCTGCGCCTCGACCGTTGCGGCGGTCACCAATGGATTTGGAATGACGCGGATCATCCGCTGTCCGGTATTCGCTTTCAGAGCGGGTACAGTGGGAGTTCTTATCTTGGAGGAGGACTACAATCTTGATTGACACGACCTTTGCCGGAAAAACGGTGCTGATTACCGGCGGGTGGCGCGCTTGGCCCGGCCAGTGCCAAACTGCTGGCGGCGGGTGGAGCGGATTTGGTGTTGGCTGACCTGTCGCAAGAGGCTCTGGACCAAACTCTGGCCGCCTGTCCTGGTGCCCGTTGAGTTGTCTGCGACGTGACCGATCCGGCGATGCTGGAAGGGCTGGTCGACCTCGCCCGCGAGAGCTTTGGCCGGCCGGTTGAGGGCTTGGTCGCGGCCGCTGGCATTACGGTGCGATGAAGCGGCTGATAGACGTGAAGGGTACGAAGCCATGTTCAGCTTCAACGTCGGGGCCATTTGGCGAATCTGCAAGCTGCATCCCGCAGATGCGCGAGCTTGGCCGCGGATCGGTGGTGCTCTTCAGCTCGACTGCTGGTCTGCAGGCCTCGAAGGACGTGCCGATCTATTCGGTGACCAAGGCGGCGGTTGTGATGATGACTCGCACGCTGGCGCTGAACCACGCGGCAGAAATATCCGCGCAAACTGTGTCTGCCCCGGAACCATCGCCAGCCGTTGGCCGAGGCCGGCGTCGCCTTCGCCCGGGGAGAAGCGGCACAGGTCGAGCGCCGGACGAAGATCATCGCTGCGCATCCGATGGGCCGAATGGGGTTGCCGTCCGAGGTGGCGACAGCTGTCGGCTATCTGCTGGACGATGCGGCGGGCTTCACCATCGGCGCCGCGCTTACGGTCGACGGAGGCAGCCTTGCCTAAGCTCCGGTCAGAAACACTGTCGTCGTCACCGGCGCGGCGCGCGGGATCGGTGCCGCAACAGCGGCGTGGCTTGGCTCGGAAGAGGCGTGGGTGTTGCTAGTGGATGTTCTGGATAAAGTGCACGACACAGCTGCGGGCCTTGGCCAGACGGCGCTCGTCTGCGATCTGGCCATGCCCGACGCCGCAGGGCGGGTTCTGGCCGCCTTGGATGCCGCAAGGATCGAGACGCTCGACGTCCTCGTGAACAATGCCGGCATTGGCGGTTCGAAGTCGCTCGCCGATACTGACGATGCCTTTTGTTCCCGCTGATCGATATCAACTTGCGTGCAGTCATCAGCCTGACCCGCGAGTTGCGGCCGCGGATGCGCCAGCCGGGCGGGCGGATCATTAATGTCAGCTCGATCCTCGGGCTTACGGGCTATCCCGGAACGGTAGGCTATTCGGTGGCCAAGGCCGGGATCGCGTATCTCACGCTCCAGCAGGCCGGCGAGCAGGGCCTGTAGGGTATAACCGTGAATGCGGTGGCGCCCGGCGTGGTCCCCACCGACATGACTCGAGCGCTGCACGTACGCAGCTACCAACGCCTGATGGTCGCGCCAATCCGCTCGAGCGCGTCTCCTCGCCGGAGGAGCAGGCGGCGGTGATCGCCTTCCTGCTTCGGACGACGCGTTCTACGTCTCGGGCGCAGTGATCCCCGTCGACGGCGGCTCCCGCCTGTCACAGTAGAGAAGAATAGCGCAATTTAAGCCTATACACAGGATGGCCCTGCAATTCCCGGATGCAGACCGACTCTGCCGGTAACCGGTTCCGGTGGTCGATCCTGTTAGCGGCGCCATTACCCGGCGCACATTTGATCGCGGTGGTGGGCAAGTTGAATTTACCCTTCGCGCGCTTCCCAGCGATCAATATGGCAGTGTCGTACTGCTCGGTCATTGTCGCAACGGTCGCGTTCAGCGTCGGCGCGAACCACAGCGCCTTGGCCACACCAGGTTGTAGCAGACGGATCGCCTCAGTGACCCGCCGAAGAAGCTGAGGCCGTCAATCCAGTCGGGCAGCTTTTGAGTCAGAGTTGGCAAAGGCTGCTCGAACTGAACGACTGTTGAGGAAAGCCTTTGCAGGCGCGGCGGGCGCGAGCACCGCGGGGAGCCGCAAAAAGGCACGCGGAGAGCTCTGCTGAGGCTGCAGTCAACTCAGCGTCCTTGGGAGCATATTGAAGTAGTATTTGCCCATCTCTCCCTGTTATGGCGATTTGAGAAGCAAAAAGCCCGTTCAGCGTTTAGCTTGGAGAATGTGCCCACTGCACTGCTCGCCCGCGAATCACCGATATTATGCAGATTTAGGAGCTCGACGCCGATCTCCTGCATTTGTTGGCGAGGATTGCTGGAAGAGTACCCATTCAATGCACTAAAATCCTGGAGTGGTCTGATCCTCATATTGTAAGTGTAGGCTGGCCTGATGCGGCTGGTTCCAAGTCTTCACAAAGGTTCCAACTACGCCTCCTCCCAAGGCGCATCGGCCCGGCAGCGAGTTCAATCTCCTGCCGGGCGTTGTAACTATTTGCGCACATTGGCCGATTCGGACCTTCAACGGGTTGGGCGGCTGCTGGCTGTCGGAGCAATGTAAAACTGGCTCATAGGCAAGAGTTAGATTGATGAGCAGTCTTGCGGACCAAGTCGCCGATCCAAATTCGCCAGGAGCATTTGCGCCCCTCAGAAATCCGAGCTTTCGTTCAATCTGGTTCGCCACGCAGGTCAGCTCGCTCGGCTGGTTGATGCAGACTGTTGCCATCAGCTGGCTGATGGCTACGATTTCGACTTCCGATCTGATGGTCGCGCTGGTTCAGGCTTCTTCAAACCTGCCAGCGTTCATCTTATCCGTCTTCGCCGGGGCCTTGGCTGATAATTTCAGCCGGCGCCGGGTCATGTTCGCCGGCCGGTGCCTTATGGTATTGGCATCTGCGATGCTGACGGCTTTTGTGGTGCTGGGCTTTGTCGATCCGTGGATGATCCTCGGCTTCAGCTTCTTGATCGCATGCGGCGGCGCTCTCCACGATCCAGCCTGGCAGGCCTCGGTTGGCGATATGGTGAACCGACGCGACGTTCCCGCCGCCGTCACGCTCCTCTCCGTTGGCTTCAACACTGTTCGGACCGTAGGCCCGGCGCTCGGTGGCATAGTAGTTGCCTCTTTTGGGCTGATGACGGCTTTCGCCGTAACCAGTCTTACCTATCTGGTCCCTTTGGTAACCATATGGCGCTGCAAGTGGATGGTTCGCTCATCACCTCTCCCACGTGAGTCGATGAGGACGGCGATCTATGACGGGCTACGCTTCACGGCGATGTCGTCGGAGATTAAGACGGCGATCACTCGCGGAACCCTCTTTGGTCTGGCGAGCATCGCCATTCTCGCGCTGCTGCCGCTGGTTGTCCGCGACCAGCTGGGAGGCGGACCGCTCGCCTATGGCACGCTCATGGCCGGATTCGGGACAGGCGCCGTCTTCGCCGGCATCTCGAACAGCGTGTTCAGACGGAGCTTGTCACAAGAGCGGCTGATGACGCTCGCATGCGTCGCCTGCGCGGCATGCTCCCTTTCGCTTGCGCTGACTTCTTCGATTGCAGTGGCGGCAATTGCACTCGCCATGGGTGGCGCGGGCTGGGTCACCGCCTGGTCCGGGGTCGGCGTGACCGTGCAACTGGCAAGCCCGCGCTGGGTCGTGGGGCGCACCATCTCGATTTACTATGCATTGATCGATGGCGGCATCGCAGCGGGCAGTTGGGTGTGGGGCACGGTGGCCCAGAACCATTCACTGACCTTGGCACTGGAGGGCTCCGCTGGAGCCCTTCTGCTGGTCGCCGCCACGGGCCTCCTGTTTCCCCTTCGCGAGCGCCGCGAATCCGATCCAGATGCTTTGGAGGACTTCGACGCACCGGCAGTCGCCCTCAATCTCAAGCCAAGAAGCGGTCCCATCGTGGTCAAAGTCGAGTACCTAGTGCCCGAGGAAAATCGCGAAGCATTCCTGGAACTCATGCGGGCGCGCCGGCATGTGCACAGTCGCGTCGGCGCTCGTCATTGGACTCTCCAGCGCAACCTTCAGGAGCCTATGCAATGGATAGAGACATTCCGCACGCCGACCTGGACCGACTACCTTCGCCTGAACCATCGTCTCACGGAAGCAGACAAGGAATTGGGTAAACAAGTGCTGAAATTGCATGCAGGACAGCTTCCGCCTAAAATCATGCTTTTTATCGAGCGACCAACAAGCTCGGCCCTAAAGTCCGATGAATCAGCACGTTATTTTCTCCGACACTGACTCTTCGAGGTTAACCCCTTGTATCTGCACGCAGAGGACTTTGTGCGATGGAAGCGACTGAGCCTCGAACCGGATGGCCATCCGGTTCGAAGCAAGGCGAAGTCGCCCGACACCCCTCCGGCCACAACCGTGGGTGAGCCTGGGATCTTCGCCTTCGTCACGTACGACCGAATAGTCGCTTGGCTCCAATCGCACGCACAAGGCAGGTTACCGTGAACAAGACTATCTGTGGAGTGGATGTTTCGAAAGACTGGCTCGATACCCATGTCGTGCCGAGCGGAGCGGCGGGCCGCTTTCGCAACGATGCGGCAGGCATAGCCGAGCTTGCTGCCTGGTGTTAGGTCAATGGTGTCGAGCTCGTCGTCATGGAGGCCAGTGGCGGCTACGAACGGCTTCCCTTCCTGCTGTCGTGGGAGTTGGGAGTAGCCTGCGGCATGGCCAATGCGAGGAGCGTACGCTGATTCGCCGAGGCGATGGGCTTCCTGGAGAAGACCGACAGGATCGACGCCGCCGTCATCGCCCGCTATAGCGAGGTCAAACGGCTGCAGCCGACGCTGCCGCCGAGCGCGGCCCAGCAGCGGCTCAAGGCGCTGGTCGCCCGGCTTTCCCAGGTAACCGCCGATCTCACCGTCCAGAAGCAGCGCAAGAGCGCTGCCACTGATGCCGATACCATTGCCTGCGTATTCCGATGAAGCCGGCCACCGATTCCGATTTGAAGCCGGCCAGTCATTCCGATTTCATTCCGGCCAGCATTCCGATTTGAAGGCGGCCATTTTTCGGTCTGATCCTGGGTCTCGTTGATGTTTGGGTTGGGTTTTGTTTCAGGTCAAGCTGACGGATAAGCCCGAAAGCGGCACCATGCAAGAATACAATAGGTCCACCGGTTCCATTCTCGCAATACAAAGTCGCGACGGCCCCAATCAATATGCAATGTTCGGTGATCATTGTTTCCTCAGCAAAAGCGAGCCAGATCGGTCTGCATTATGCATATGGGAAGCGAGGCTTCTGGTATTTACTTCATAAGCGTAGCAGCGTCTACAGGCCTTTTGCGCCAATTGCCCCCTAGCCGAACGCAGGAATTCGGCGTAGGCGCCCCAGTTCTTCAACCGCGAATTTGCAGGAAATTCCTAAACAAGCGCGGTGACCGTCTAGTGCATCAAGTTACGCGCGGAGCATCCTCCCCAATGCCTGCATCTGCGGCCTTCTAATCCGATCAATGTGGTCGCAAGCGGGGTGCGACCCGAAGCGCGCAATCACCATCTCCGCCTTTGGCGCTATGTACAGGTTCTGGCCGTAAAGGCCCCGACCTTCAATAGCATCAAGCTCGTCGTGTGATACCCACCATTGGCTTCGGTATGTATAGCCGAATGGGAGGTCCGGCTTGGCGGGGTGGTCGAGATCTTGAAGGTCGTAGACAACACTCGCGGGAACCAGTTGCTTGCCATTACACGAGCCTTCACATCGCATCAGCTCGCCGAAACGCGCCAAGTCGCGCAACGTCACATTGAGTCCGCTATGCGCCCTCGGCATACCGTTTGTCGGGTCGATCTCGACATAGGCGTCTTCTTCGCAGCCCAGTGGCAACCATAAGCGCTCCTCCAACAGTTGTGCGAACGACCGGCCCGTTGCGCGCGACATAACCCAAGCCATAACATTGGTATCGACGCCTTTGTAGACAAATTTGCCGTGCGCCCCTTCCTTTCGTATGGTACGCAGGTATTCGCATCTATATGACTTGTCTACACTTGTGTAATCTTCAGTAAAAGCAACGTTAGTTTGCATGTCCATGACTTGGCGGAGCGTTGCATCTTCCCACCCTGTACCTCGTAATTCCGGCACAAACTGCGATATTGTCTTCCTGTCGTCGAGAATGCCCTCATGCACCAACGCCGCGGCTAGGGTGCCCGCATACGATTTGGTGATTGACTGACACGAATGTTGTACGTGCGGCGCGAGTGCGCCGAAGTATCGTTCGTATATGATCCGCCCCCGATGCAGGACCAAAATGCCGTCGGTGTAGGTGTCGAATAGCGCCTCCTCGAACCGGTTGGTGCGGTCGTCCATGTCGACGAACGTGAGCCCATCGATTTCGGTAGACCTGTTGCTGCACTCAAGCTGCGACGGTCCGCCCCGCCCTCGCCACACTTGGACTGTGGGCCGCAGCTCACGCATATGCGATAGCGACCAGCGAAGCTGAGGAAAGGTCCAAACAGTTTCATTCTCGAATGTTACACGCTTGTCTGGCGGCGGCGGCGCACCGCGCATCCAGCCAAATTCGCGAGGATCCGATGCACGGCCGTCCAGGTATTGCTGTCCGTCGAATTCGAGTACGCTCTCCGACGCGTTACCGACGGTTTGCCGTTGTTTGAATTCTGTCATACATGGGATCCAATTTCATGCCTAGGCGCCCCCGGCGCCAGCTGGCTATCGAGAGTTGCGACCCAACCTCGGGAGTTCGGACTGGACTAAATCACAACATGTTATGATCATAGCAGCGGCAGGCGCGCATTCTATGCGAAATGTCCTCGACAACGCAGCAAATCAGCGTTGTATTGCGGCCGGCGCATACTTGCGGCCCCGCTCTCGCGTGGCAAGTAGGACCTAACTTGCCGAACGCTTCCAGCTACAAGAGGCATGAGCCATCATGCGCAGTATGCCGAGTACATCTCGATTAAACCGGGTCCGAACGGGTTGACAATTGTAACGCGTCTCCGCTGTCCGAGCTACGATGAGTCAAAAATTCTCTGGTCTATCAACGATGTTGACCCAGAGGGATACGTGCGAACTCGCAAGGCAAGAAATCGCGAAATGGCATGGGCGACTCTGCATGTTGGCGACGCGATAGTGGATAACGCCGTCGCCTTCGTAGGTGGGCTCGGCTTGAGTCGTCGCATGCGACGTCTCGAAGCAACCGCCCTGGTCAATAGCGACGTCGACCAGCTCCGAGCCCTTCTTCATGCCGGACATCATTTCGCGGGTGACGAGCTTTGGCGCGGCAGCACCGGCGATCAGCACGGCCCCGACCACGATGTCGGCAGAGAAGCATTCTTCCTCGAGCGCCCCGACGGTTGAGTAGCGGGTGCGCACACGGCCGGCGAAGAGGTCGTCGAGATTAGGGAGGTCGAGATTAGGGAGGTCGAGATTAGGGAGAGAGAGGGGCTTGGACCGCAGTTCCCACGTGACCAGAGTCAGCCCTGCAAGGTGTAATTCAACGCGCCAGTCCAGTTTAGATCCTTCCAAACAAGACGTCTTGTGGCGATGCAATCTGCAGCCTTCGGAGTCCAGCGAGTTGGCGAGTTCGCCGACCTCTCTGAGGCCAGGGTATCCGTGCTTTGTGAAATCGCCAGAGCGATCCGGCGAAAGCCAAGGGTAGTTCGCAGGAAACCTGCATCATCGAACTCGATTTCGCTGAATGCCAACAATGCAGAGCGATAAGGTGTCGTTCGTTAAATGACGGACCGGGATGGGTCCAATCAGCAGGGAGCAATGGCGCACCGCTAAGACACTCCTCTCGGTGGCGACGAAGGTAGCTTTCAAGAAAATAAGAACGAGAAAAAAGGGAACTATAGATGAACAATCATGTAACGACGGTCGTAGTTGCAGTCTCCATGGCGGTTGCGTCGATGTCTTTGTCAGCCAAGGCTTGCGCCGGCGAAGTCCTTGATCGTGTGCTCGCGGCACAGACATTGACGGTAGCGGTCGGGTCCGACTGGGGAGCCTTGTCTCACTTGAACGACCAACATGAACTCGACGGTGATGATGTAGAGGTCGCGAAGGGCATTGCGGACTACTTGGGCGTGAAGATCAAATTCGTGACCCCGGGCTGGGATATCATTCAGGCAGGCCAGTGGGGGGGGCGTTGGGACATGGCCATGGGTCAAATGACGCCGACCAACGATCGCGCCAAAAAATTCGCCTTCCCGGCCATGTACTTCTACGAAGGCGAAGTCGCTGTCGTTCACAAGGATAGCAAAGCGACGAAGCCTTCCGACCTGGAGGGCAAGATCGTCGGCGTCCGAGCGGGAACTCTTGGCGATTTGTATGCCAATCACAAGCTCACACCGGCATGGATCGGCGCTAAGCCAATACAATATCAATTTACAGCGGGCCAAGTGAAGGCTTATCCAAGTGCTAACTCTCTTACGCTTGACGACCTGCGCCTCGGCGATGGTGTTCGTCTCGATGGCGTCATTACTGAAGGAACGACGGCGGCTGCGGCAATCAAATCTGGCTATCCATTGAAGGTTATTGGCGATCCCTTATTCTACGCCCCGGGCGCTGTCACAATCGAGCGTGGCGATAAGGAGTTTATCGACAAGGTCGCTGCCGCGGTCAAGAAGATGAAGGATGACGGCACTCTTGCTAAACTCTCGGTCAAGTGGTTCGGGGGGGATTTCAGCGTCGATAAATAACATGACACAATCGTGGGCGTCCCCTTCCCGGGGGCGCCTCTTCTTAGGAAGAAAATGCTTATGCTTTACCACGATACAGTTGAATCTGAGGTGCTCGTCCACAAGCCATGGTTTATCGGCTGCATATTTGCAATTGTGCTCGCGGTTTTTCTTATCTTCAACGTAGCGGGCACCACGATGGGCGAACTCCTACGGCCCGTGATTGGCGATCACGCACAAGTGAAGTTTTACAGTCGCATTGCGATCGCTTTTGTAATTGCCGCAATGTTCTGCCTCAACCTCGTGCTGATTGGTTTTGTCCCGCTCAAAATCCAAATCGGGATCGTATGGTTTGAGTTGGTGCTACTGTTCCTTTCGCTCTTCGCGGCATTTGACTTAAGCATGCCATTTATTTGGGCAAACCTGCCATTTCTAATTACGCAGGGGGTAGTTACTACAGTTTACGTATCAGCGATGTCACTGCTATTTGCGTCGGCTATCGCAATAATCGGCGCGATTGCGAAACTGTCAAGCAACGGCATGGCTTACGCGATAGTCAGCTTCTACACTTCATGCTTCCGGGGTCTGCCGCTTCTCATGCAGGTTTATCTGATCTACATGGGCTTGCCCCAGGTAGGTTACGTTATTAATGCCGTGCCTGCAGGCGTGTTGGCGCTTTCGCTATGCAGTGGTGCCTACATGACGGAGATCTTCCGTTCGGGCATAGCCAGCATCGATCGCGGCCAGTGGGAGGCATCCCGGTCATTAGGTTTCGGCTTTGCGCTCACAATGCGCAGAATCATTCTGCCGCAAGCGCTTCCGGTTATCATTCCCCCGATGGGAAACACGTTCATCTCAATGCTCAAAGACAGCTCTCTCGTTTCGGTTCTTGGCGTTTGGGAGCTGACGTATCTAGCTCACTCACTCGGCCAGCCAACCTTCCATACTATGGAGATGCTAGTAACAGCGGCAATGATTTATTGGATTTTATCCGCCTGCCTGGAACTGGTCCAATCCCGGATCGAGGACCATTTTGCCAGAAGTAAGAAGCGATGATCGTGAATTCATTGGTCAAGCTAAAAAAGACGTCTAAGTTGGTTCGGCCATTTTCAAGGCACTTACAGATGCGCCAATGAACAAGAGAGATGCAATATTGAGCGACGAAGTCATCGAAGCTAAGAATGTATCCAAATGGTATGGTGCCTTCAGAGCACTAACTGACATCAACCTAACCGTCCGCAAGGGCGAACGTATCGTCATCTGTGGGCCCTCAGGCTCGGGAAAGTCGACGCTGATCCGTTGCGTCAATCGGCTCGAAGCGCACCAGGATGGCGAGATTACCGTCACTGGGATTAGGTTACATAACAAAATGCGCAACGTAGCTGAAGTTCGCAAAAGCGTCGGCATGGTTTTTCAGCACTTTAATCTTTTCCCGCACATGACCGTGCTGATGAACTGTATGGCGGCGCCGATGTGGATAAAGGGCGTTCCAGAGGGTGAGGCTAGAAAGATCGCGCTTAAATTCCTAGAGCGCGTGCGCATTCCCGAACAGGCGAACAAATATCCGGCTCAGCTCTCCGGGGGACAGCAGCAGCGCGTCGCAATTGCCCGGTCCCTCTGTATGGAGCCTGCAGTCATGCTCTTCGATGAGCCGACCTCCTCGCTCGATCCAGAGATGGTCGCTGAAGTGCTCGAGACTGTGACCGGACTCGCACGCGACGGCATGACCATGGTATGCGTCACCCACGAGATGGGCTTTGCGCGCGCCGTGGCCGATCGAGTAATCTTCATGGATCGAGGTGAGATCGTCGAAGAGGGTACACCGCACGACTTCTTCAGAAACCCGCAGCACGAAAGAACGAAATTGTTTCTCAGCCAGATCTTGTCGCATTGAGGGAGCCATCCTTCAACGAGGCCGTTCGACCGAGTTACTGTGTATCGAATGCGTTGCCTCAGGCCAGCGAGACAACATGTGCGGATATTGTATTCGTACGTATTGGCTGACATACATCAGAGCGTTCTCGGCAAGCGCCTCGTTCCCGGAAGCGCGAGAGTAGGATCCCGCTGAGCTTGTGCGCAGCCCACCGTGCCAGTTCGCGTCCAGGCGCGCTGAGGATTGGCTCGCCACACATGATCAGGTTGCAAGAGTGCGGCCTCAACCCTCTGCCCGCAACCGACCACAATCTGCAGACGTCGTCCTCTGGCAGATTCCCGACCATCTTTGGGTGAACCAAACGGATCAACACATGTTAAAGAACATAACCTTCGACCGCCACAGCTCCGACAAGCTTAAGAGTGAGGTCACGATCGACATTGATAAATGGGGGGTTCCTCATATCAAGGCTCAGAACTTGCACGACCTATTTTTCGCGCAGGGTTGGAATGCAGCTCGAGACCGCCTCTGGCAAATTGATATTGCGCGCAAACGAGGTCTCGGTCTCCTGTCACGAGACTTTGGCCCCGGATATTTGGAGCAGGATCGGGCGGCGCGTCTCTTTTTATTTCGCGGAGCCATGAGTGCAGAATGGCAGGCGTACGGCCCGGATTCCGAAGAGATATGCTCAGCGTTTGCCGAGGGGATCAATTCCTACGTAGACAGTTGCCATGACGGTTTGATTGCCTTGCCACCCGAGTTTGGCCTCCTCGGTCACACTCCCGACTATTGGAAACCCGAAGACGTCGTTCGCGTGCGAACGCACTCACTAACCCGAAATGCGATTTCGGAGCTTCTGCGCTGCAGGGTGATGGCATTGGCAGGTGTGGAACGAGGTACCCGCCTCGACAGGTTGAGACAAGAATTGTCACCTCCGATAGCGCCACGACCAGCGGAGGGCCTTGACCTCGCCTTTATGACAGATCGAGTACTGCAGGATTTTCGCTTGGCAATCTGTCCCGTCTCATTCTCGAGGGAAAGACTTGCAGCAAGTCTTCAGGAAGCTGACCGTTGGACCCGCGTAACACCGAGTGATGAGATCATGCAGACGGTGTTCCAAGAGGGCTCAAACAACTGGGCCATATCCGCAACAAAAACCACAACGGAGCGACCAATCCTTGCTCTAGACCCGCATCGCAAGCACGTCCTTCCGTCCATCAGGTATCTTGTACACCTGAGTATGCCCGGGCTCGATGTAATTGGCGCTGGAGAGCCTATGATCCCAGGAATCTCCATGGGTCACAACGGGACAGCCGCCTTTGGTCTGACTATTTTCGGCGCTGACCAAGAAGATATTTATGTTTACGAAACCAAGAGTGAGGGAAATAAATACTTATATAAAGGGGCCTGGGAGCAGGTGAAGACTATACACGAGAAAATTCCAGTTCGCGCCCACACCGACCAGGAGGTAAAGCTTCAGTTCACACGCCATGGACCCATTTTAAACCAAAATGCTGAAAAAGACCGCGCCTTCGCACTGAGAACCGTATGGATGGATCCCGGCATGGCACCTTACATGGCCAGCTTGGCCGTAATGCGCTCTAAGACATTTTCAGAATACACCTCCAGTCTAGCAAACTGGGGTTGTCCTTCAGTTAATCACATCTATGCGGACACGTCGAATGTAATTGCGTGGAAACCGTCAGGTGCGGCTCCGGTCCGAAGAAATTGGGACGGCCTGCTTCCGGTTCCAGGAGACGGTCGGTTCGAATGGGAAGGGTATTTGTCACCGGACGATGGGCCGTTCGAGATGAACCCCGCCAAAGGTTTTGTCGCCACTGCCAACGCAATGAATGTTCCGGAGGAATGGAGTAGATCGCATCCTGCTTTTGGCTACGAGTGGTCTGACAGCAGCAGACATGATACCCTTCATACAACTCTCTCACGATCAGAGAAGATCTCGTTGCGGGACTGCATGTCGCTGCAATGTTCGGTGTATTCGCCGATAGCAGTTCGTATTCTTGCGAAACTAGACACTCTTCTCGGTTCGGTTGCAAACATGCCTGCGTTGCACTTATTTTCTAACTGGGACCGGCATTTGGATGCGAGTTCGCCAGCCGCCGCGTTCTTTGAGATTTGGCTTAGCAAACACCTTGGCCCGACAGTAGCTCGCTTAGAAAGCGCTGACGATGAAGTGTTGGCACTGCTCGTGCCTTTACAGCCTTCGGCCATAGCCTCTTGGCTCGAACAGGCAGAGCCTAGTGAAAAGTTGAAGCATTCCATAATGGAATCCCTAACTTCTGCCTGGAGTGAATGCATATGTCGATTTGGCGACGATTCTGCCTCATGGGCATGGGGCAGTATACATAAGCTTGATTTGCGCCACCCTCTGCAGGCACTGACGTCTGAACAATGGTCGTTGGGCGCCATAGCCCTCGGCGGAAGTAGCTCAACGCTCAATTTTTCGAGTTACCGAAGCGGCCAATTCTCTGTTTCAGAAGGACCGTCAGTGCGGATAATCATGGACGTTGGGTCATGGGATGACAGTCTCTTTATTAACAATCCAGGTCAGTCGGGTGTTCCGATCTCAAGTCATTATCGTGACCTCAATCACGATTGGCAACGGGGCGAATACAAGCCCTTGTTATATTCAGAGGAGTCCATACGGAGGGAGCTCGAACATAGGGTCGTCCTGTCTCCCGCTGACTGTTGAGGATGCGACAGTATAGGCCGCTTACCATTGTAGCAGGAACATATCGGTCGAACTCACCTGGCGGCAAGGTGAGGATCGACACTTTAGCGCCCGCCGGCCGACTTTGATATTGACAGCGGAACGCCCGGCCGGAATCTGGATGCGCTTGTGGGGCAATGATCCCGCTGGTGTGCGGCGACCACCCCTGATCGTCACGAGCAGGGCCGTCGCGGCCTCCAATAATGTTGCAGGAGACTTAGAAGCGGGATGTCCCGCATTGGCAATTGCTCTGCCTTGGGGCCATAGGGAAGAGGGGTAAGGTGCTGGCCCGACCACCGGAGAGCGCGTCTGTTACTACAAGGCTCGATCGCGGCCGCATCACGGCCCTCGGCGGCTGCCGATAACGCGCGCTTCGGGCGCTACCAGTACGCATTGGCGATAATCGCATCTGCTGTAGGAGAGCACTTGATTCGAGACTGACAGTGCGACGGTCAACAGGGTTCGCTATCATTGTCGAGCCGAGTTCAAGAATGGACACATACCTCAGGGAGGACCTTTCAGGGGGCAGACCATTGTCTGTCTCCTCATCCGAGAAACAAGCTAACCTCGCAGAGAGTGGCATCAGGGCAACACGTCATTGTCCTTCGATGCGACTGAATATCGACGACTTCAACGCGGCTTGCCGCCTTCGCGTATAGCCGCAGGACCTTGAATGCCGGGAACCAGCCGAGAAATGTTGGCGGTGGGTGAGCGCCTTTCATTTTTCAAGTCCGCTACATTCTGTCTGTCATATACCCGAAGGCGGCGATGCTTGTTGCCCGCCCGATGTGGTTAGCAGTTGACGTGCCTTCTTATGTATCTTCATTCAGCCTGCGGTGGCACGCTGGCCGTTTCGTTGAATGGCGGGGGAAAAAAGGCGTTGATGACTCAGGCTTGCGTGGAGCACTCGTGGGGCGCTCGATTGACAATGTTATTCGTGGAGAATGCTTTCCTTTGTGGAGGAGGATGATTCTCTCGTCCAGTTCCTTGTCGGCCTCGGTAAGGCGATGATTCAGGCGAAGGTAGTCGGTCCAGGTCGGCGTACGGAATGTCTCCGTCCATAGCACAGGCTCCTGAAGGTTGCGCTGGAGAGTCCAGTGCCGAGCACCAACGCGACTCTGTACATGCCGGCACCCGCGCATGGCGAGGAATTCTTCTAGATTTTCCACGAGTATGAGGTACTCGACTTTGACCACGATGGGGCCGCTTCTCGGCTTGAGACTGAGGGCGACTGCCGGCGCGTCGAATTCCTCCAAAGGGTCGGGCTCGGCCTCGCGACCCTCGCGAAGGGGAAACAGGACGCCGCTCGCAATGGAAGAGGCAGTGCCAGAAAAAGGGAGCACGCCGCACAGGCGACGCATGCCAGCGTCATTAGTTGCTCTTCTGACAAGCTCCGTCTTAATAGGCTGTTGGCGACGCCAGCCATGACGGCGCCTGTGCCGAAGCCGGCGATGATGGTGCCATAGGCGAGCGGTCCTTCGCCCAGCTGATCGCGGACAACCAATGGCAGCAGTGCGAGTATGGCGATGCCCGACAGGCCAAAGAAGGTTCCGCGGGCGATCGCCGTCTTGATTTCCGATGACATCGCTGTGAAGCGCAGCCTGTCATAGATGGCCGTCCTCATTGACTCACGTGGGAGAAGTGAGGAGCGAACCTTCCATTTGCATCGCCATATGGTGACCAAAGGGATCATATAGGTGAGTGTAAACATAGCGAAAGCCGTCATAAGTCCGAACGACGCAATCATGATGCCGCGAGCGCCGGTCCCACGGTCCGTGCAGTGTTGAAGCCAATGGAGAGGAGGGTGACGGCAGCGGGAACTTCGCGTCGGTCCACAATATCGCCAACAGAAGCCTGCCAGGCGGTATCGTTGAGCGCGGCACCACTTGCGATCAAGAAGCTGAAGCCGAAGATCATCCACGGGGCGATAAAGCCCAGCACCACTGAAGCCGTAGCATCGCGGATGCTATTACCATTAGGCATCGGCCGGCGAACATGACTCTTCGACGGCTGAAGTTGTCGGCGAGAACCCCTAGCGAAAATGGACAAAATGAAAGCGGGCAGGTTAGACGAAGCCTGCTCGAGCGCAACCATCAGATCGGAGGTCGGAACCGTTGCCATTAGCCAGCTGATAGCAACGGTCTGCATCAGCCAGCCAAGGGAAGAGACTTGAGAGGCTAAACCAGATTGAGCGAAATGTCGTATTCCTGAGCGGCGCAAACGTCTTCGGCGAAACTACATCCGCATCTGCGCCCGCCGCTTTGCTCATTGCTCCGACCGATTCGGTTCCGCCAAGCTTAACCACTTCGCGCGACACGATCCTCTTACACGTCGGATGCGCCAAATGCAGTCTTTGTATTAGTGTCATCTGGTAGCGAGATGCGGAGGTGGCGGCGGAGAGCCGTCGCTGGTGTCGCAGCGGCCTTACATCAGTGCAAACATGCTGTTGCGTGGCGCCGGCACAGTTCCCCCGGCGTCGGCGGCTTCGCCGGCAAGAATGCGAAGGCGCGCCGACTCGCTGCCAAGCTCAAGGTCGTCAGCATGGTTCTTCTGGCCGAGGCTGACGAGCTTGCCGAGCAACTCGGCGCCTTTGTCGGCGATCCTCTGGCGAGAACAAAGCTGTCGGAGACCAGCGTTGCCTGCATTGAGCGGCCGATGAAGGCACTATGCGCATCTCGCTGCGAGATGCAGCCGATATAAAAACAGCATTTGACGCTAGCCGCCAGGAAAGGGGATTGTCACCCCGCATGAGCCGGCGAAGCTTTTGTTCAATTTCGAACATGGACGCGATCGCGCGTTTTGCGCAACCAAACCACGACACACTGATTGAGGTGAGATATGGCGACGACACGCTCCGCAATTCCTCTGACTGGTGTACCGTTTCCGATATCAGAGTATGAGCGCCGGCAAAACAATGTGCTGGATGCGGTTGCTACGGCAGGCTTGGACGCAATCGTAGTAACGGCGCACGGCCACTTGAAGTATCTCAGCGGCTACGATGGGAGCGGTGGATATTTCGCGCCTTTCCCTCTTATTCTGATGCCGGGTCGGGTCCCGATATTTGTTGTCCGAGAATATGACGAGCAGGCAGTACGTTCATATAGCTGCATCGAGGAAATTGAAACCTATACACATCAGCCTGATTTTGGCAGGGTCTGCGCCGATGTATTGCGTCGACTCGGACTGGACAATAAGCGAGTCGGTTTCGAGCTTGGCTGCTGGAATCTCGCGCCCGCCGACGTGCGCGCAGTCCAAGACCAGCTCCCGGATCTGAAGATTACTGACGTCACCCGACTGGTCTCGTCAGTGTCAGCAGTGAAAGGAGAACTTGAGTTGGCGTGTATGCGCGATGCTGTTCGACTCACTGACGTGGCAATTCGAACCTTTCAGCAATCGCTTCGTCCCGGCATTACGGAGATCGAAATGGCAGCGGCCCTAGCTGCGGCGGTAACAAACGACCCCAGCAACGCCGCTGGGGATATCGGGCTTGCGCCGGGTACCATTTTGTTTGGAGAGCGAGTGAAGTTGCCCCATGCGCCAGCGACCCATCATCCTCTCAGCAACAACGAACCTGCCTTTCTGGAGATAGGGGCTTCGAAACACGGGTATACAGTGGGAATGGTTCGATGCGCAGTCCTTGGCAAACATCCCGAAACCGAATCTTTGCACGGCTTGGCTGAAGAGGTCATTGCGGCCCTTGTCTCCTCGATTCGACCAGGTGCTACGCCGGCGGACGTTCACGCTGCTGGGGGCGAGGTGTTGAAGCGATCTGGACGCAAGGGCGTCTTCCGCCAACGAACAGGATACCAAACTGGCATCAATTGGACTGAGCGCGGCGACCTAAGCCTGGAGCCCGATGTAAATGAACCACTCCGAGCTGGCATGACCCTGCACATGCCAAACATTTTGTGCAGCGAAAGTGGCTACCTATTTGGTGCCGGCGCACACGTGCTCGTGACAGAGCGCGGCGCGGAACTCCTGAGCGAAATCCCGCCAACACTTTATCGGGCGTGATGCTAGGCGGCGTGGACAAATTTGAGCCAGTATCTGGCGGTGGCTAGGTAGACCATTCCGAGGAAGCTATTGGCCAATTGATCGTAGCGGGTGGCAATGGCCCGGTTGATTTTGAGGTGGCCGAACATGCGCTCGATTCGGTTCCGCTGCTTGTAGAGCGCCCGGTCATACTCGATCTTCACGCGGCGGTTTGATCGGCCGGGTATGACGGGTTTAATCTTCCGCTCGGCGAGATCGGCGCGAATGGTATCGGCATCGTAGCCCTTGTCCGCAAGGAAGGCGTCCGGTGCACGAGTCCCCCTTTTCCGCCCGCTGCCGAGACATGGGCGCGAACTGTGGTGCTGTCGATGCTGTAGTGGCCGCTGTCCGCCATGACCTCGGCGAGCATTACCGCCACGGTCTCCCAGACCCCGGCCTCGCTCCAGCGTCGGAACCGACGATAGATGGTGTTCCAACTGCCGTATTTGGGCGGGACATCCCGCCATGGAGCGCCGCAGCGGAGCCGCCAGAGAATGCCGTTGATGATCGAACGATTCTGCTTGGGAGGTCTACCTCGGCCGCGTTTGTCAGGGTCGATGGGCAGCAAGCCCTTGAGAACACGCCATTCTGCTTCGGTGAGATCGCCCCTGCTCAAACCTGCCTCCAAAAAGCAGCCTTGAATCAATCCTCTTGGGCTACGTCAATCGCATCGACGTCCGAAATTCCGTAAGGCGGATATACTATTCCGCCAAGGTGATGGACAGTTCGAGAGGGCTGTCGCTATCCGCGAAAAATCGGCTGCCATCCTCAAACTCGATCACCACCTCTCCATCGCGGTGGCGCATGACACGGCGAACAACCTTGCCAATCAGCATCGACGTAGCTCGTTCGCTCTCTTCTTCCAGTGTCATTCCCAATGCTAACAACCCGATCGCAGGAAAGCGACCCTGCTAACATCGAATTTGTCCACGCCGCCTAGGGTCTGCGGTTTGCGGATTGAGTGGCAAAGCGCATGCAGTCCTGGAAAGTAGGTCGTGGGAGGGGGAGGAGTGTCGCGATGGTGACAGCTCTTCCTACTCAGACCTTTGCCATTGGCCGTTGCCAGCAGAGCCAGAGTTTATGATTGCCAGCACTTCGCAGCTGGTCCTCTAAGGCCGAAGCTTATCCATTTGAGGGCAAACGGCTTGTTATCGGGTCGCAGTCGCCGGCGCCAACACCGAGGCCTGAACGCGGGGCTATCTCGGTTCTAGATGGTTACGATATCCAAACTGCATTTGACGAAAACACCGGTGGCATCGATCATTAATTACGCACCGGCGCCTGATCCAAATTACTCAAATGCGGGAACGTGCCTATGGTTGGCGTTGACAGGTTCAAGGAGATCGAGATCGAAGCGATGACTTGGCGCCGGTACCTGCACGAGAATCCGGAGCTTGACTATCGGGTGAATGACACAGCGGCATTTGTGGCGGAAAAGCTGGCTTCCTTCGGGATTAACCACATCGAGTGCAGGATAGCTGAAACCGGCGTGGTTGCGTTGATCCAAGGTCAACTCGGAGATGGGCCCACTATCGGGTTGCGGGCCGACATGGACGCTCTGCCTATACTCGAAGCTTCAGGCAAACCTTGGACGTCGAAAAGGTCCGGACAGATGCACGCGTGTGGTCACGACGGGCATACTGCAATGCTCCTTGGCGCCGCGAAATACCTCGCCGCGACCCGGAACTTCAAAGGGTCCGTTGCCCTGATCTTCCAACCTGCCGAGGAAGATGGCCGCGGCGGCCAAAGAATGGTCCAGGAGGGGATCATGGACCGTTTCGGGATATCTCAGGTCTTTGGCATGCACAATTGGCCAGGCATGGAGGTTGGTGCGTTCGGCATTTGCGAAGGTTCGATTTTTGCCGCGCTCGACGAGTTCGATATTGTGGTCAAAGGCAGAGGGGGTCACGCGGCCGCTCCCCATCTGACAATTGACCCCGTCGTTGTTGCAGCTCAGATCATTTTAGGCTTGCAGACACTAGTCTCACGCAACACGGACCCCACCGAGTCCCTGGTGATCTCCGTCACAAAGCTGAACGCCGGACAAGCTTACAACATCATTCCCGAACGCGCGGAGATTGCCGGAACAGTCAGGACACTGTCACCGATTTTGCGCGACTTCGCTGAAAAACAGATTGAGGCGTGCGCGGAAAATATTGCACGCGCTTCCGGGGCGAAGGTCGAGTTTCAGCATCGCCGCCTGGAGCCCCTCACTGTCAATCATCCCGATCAAACGCGTCGGGCAACAGAGGTGGCGCGTGCTCTGGTCGGCCATTCATCGGTGAACCCCAAAGTCAAACCTAGTTTGGGGTCAGAGGACTTCGCGTACATGCTAGAGGCGCGGCCGGGGGCATGTATACTGCTTGGAAATGGATCGACTGCTGCTCTCCATAATCCAACCTACGACTTTAACGATGAAGCACTGCCATACGGCATTGGATACTGGGTCAACTTGGCCGAGGCTGCTCTAGCACCATGACATTGTCCAAGCAAAACAACCTTGGCTAATCAAGGCTGAGATCACAAGAAGAGGGTAACGACATGAAATACGAAATAAATCGCCGACGATTGCTGCAGGCGACATCGACCGCCATGGCGGCTGGCGCTCTGTCTTCAATTGCGGGCCGCGTTGCGGCCCAAACACCCAACCAGATCAACGTAGTGCTAGGCGGCGGCGATTGGGGAAAGGCTAACATTGAGGCTTACGCTAAGCCATTTGAAGCTGAGACCGGTATCAAGGTCAACCCAATCACCGACGACATGGGTATGGGACAGGTCGAGTTGATGGTAAAATCGGGCAATGTCACGGTAGATGTCGGGGCGCTTACGCAAGGGTCCGGCTTGGTCGCAGCTAAGAAAGGAATTCTTGAAGAAATTGATTACTCCTTGTTCAGGAAAGAAGAGCTAGACGGAATTTATGAATTTGCCAAGCAACCGTTTGGCGTGGCAAATTTGATTTACTCATATAATATGGTATATAGCACAGACGTATTCCCAGCTGATAAACCCCGGCCGACAAACTGGGCTGAATTCTGGGATGCTGATAAGTTTCCCGGCGTTCGCACCTTGGTGTCCGGCCAGTTTGGTTCAGAAGGACCCTGGGAAGAGGCCCTGTTAGCGGACGGTGTATCTCCCGATAAGCTCTACCCGATGGATATCGACCGGGTGTTTGCCAGTTTGGACAAAATAAAGCCGCACATCCGTAAGTGGTGGAGCAGCGGATCAGAGATTCAACAGATGTTGCATGATAAGGTCGTTGACATCGCTCAATCGTATGACGGAAGAGCTCTACTGTTGATCGATCAGGGCGCCGCGACGGAGATCAATCGAAACCAGGCGAAGCTGCAGTGGGATTATTGGGTCATTCCAAAGGGTTCACCCAACGCGAAGGCTGCGCAGAAGTTTATCGAATTCGCCACTCGCGCGGAACGTCAGGCAGCATTTTGCCAATTGTTTCCTGAGGGACCAAGCAACGGCAATGCGTTCAAACTTCTTCCCGAGAAAGTTGCGCGCAAGCTCCCTACCCACCCAGATTACATCAAGAGCAGCGTTTCCATCAACGGCAAATGGTACAATGAGGTAGGCCCCAGCGGTGTTTCCAACACTGAGATGCTTATCCAGCGGTGGAATGAGTGGATCCTGCAGTAGGGTTGGTTGAAGTGCGAAAGTCCGGTCGGGGTAACTCCATACCGGGCTAAAGTCGAAACTGATGCTGAAAATGTGACGGGGAGCGGGGTAGCCCACTAGCCTCTCCGCTCACGGCATCGGGTACGACGGCAGAAGGTACGGCAAATGCCTGCTAATGCACGCCAGCGATGGTGGAGGAGCCACAGTGAACATGCACGCAATGAATACCGCCCCCCGTTCGGAAGTTGACGCTGCAGATGTGAACCAATCGGTGCCACAAATTCAGTTCAGCAGTGTTACCAAGATGTACGGGAGTGTTCCGGCGGTCAGGGATCTGTCGCTGACCGTGCGTCGCGGCGAGTTCTTGACGATTCTCGGCCCGAGCGGCTCGGGTAAGACCACTACCCTGATGCTCTTGGCCGGCTTTGAGGCCCCGAGTTCGGGTGATATTATGATCGCCGGCCATTCAGTGGCTTCGGTCCCGTCCTACCGGCGCGATCAAGGAATTGTGTTCCAGAGCTATGCGCTGTTCCCGCATCTCACAGTGGCTCGAAACCTGGAATTCCCTCTCGAAATGCGGGGCATGGCTCCCGATCAGAGGAAGGTTCGGGTAGCCCGTATGCTTGAGCGCGTGCATCTAGGGGAATTCGGCGGTCGCATGCCATCCCAATTGAGTGGCGGTCAGCAGCAGCGCGTGGCGCTAGCCCGCGCGCTGATTGCCGATCCACCCTTCCTATTACTTGATGAACCGCTTGGCGCACTCGACCGTAACCTGCGTGAGCAGATGCAGATCGAGATGAAGAGCTTGCACAAGGAGTTCGGTATCACGACGGTGTGCGTTACGCATGACCAGGAGGAGGCGCTTACTCTGTCAGACCGGATTGTTGTAATGCGCGCAGGACGTGTCGAGCAAATCGATACACCAGAGGCCCTCTATGATCGGCCATCATCGTGCTTTGTCGCTAAATTTCTGGGTGAGGCGAACATTCTCGAGGATGCCTTGTTGCTGGCCAGAGGGGGCAACGCGCCGCAAATCGGCACCGTTGCGATGATAAGGCCAGAGCGCATCAGTGTACTTCCGAAGACTGCGGAGTGGGCTCAAACGGACCAGCGGCAATATGTTGCCGGTGCGGTCGACGATATGATTTTTGCCGGCCCTCTGCGAAAATACCATGTTCGCGTTGGCAACAATGTTCTCATCGTCCGGGAACATGTCGCGGCAGACCAACCTGTTTTCCAGCCAGGCGAGGAGGTTTGCCTCACGTGGCTGCGGTCAGACATTCGCTTCGTTTCGCCATAAGCGATTGATAAGGGATATCCATGAAGCTTTTGCGCAGAATGGCCAAGGTGCCACTTGGGTTAACCGCGCCCGCGTTCGCGCTTTTGCTTGTGGTTTTCGGTGCCCCTATAACCTTGCTTTTCCTAAGCAGTGTCAATGCCCCCGATTTCTCGTTCCAATACTACGGAGCGTTTTTCGCCCAGCCAGCTAATGTGCGGGTGCTCTTTCAAACGATAGAAATAAGTCTGGTCGCAACTGCCATCTGCTTAATCGTAGGCTATCCAACCGCGTATCTGATCGTCACGGCATCCAAGACTCTGCGCATGACGCTCATCGCTCTCGTGATCATCCCCTATTTGACCAGTGGGCTGGCGCGTACCTACGCATGGATTGTTATTCTTGGGGATCGCGGGGTCATCAACAACATCTTGCTGGACGTCGGATTGATCGATCGACCTCTGCAACTCATCTATAACCGAACCGCGGTCTATATTGGCATGGTCCACATCATGCTGCCGATGATGATACTTCCCTTGGTTAGTGCGATGATGGGGATCGATCGGTCCTTGATGGCTGCTGCACGCAGTATGGGAGCGGGACCTTTCACCGCTTTCAGGCGTGTATTTCTCCCCCTTAGCATTCCAGGCGCACGGAGTGGCTCGCTCCTAGTTTTTGTGTTCTGCCTAGGATTCTATATCACGCCGGCGGCACTTGGGGGATTGCGCGATGCCATGCTTTCAACCTTCATTGCGGCCGAGGTGAATAGCTCGTTCGATATTCCGCGCATTGCCGCTGCGTCCTTCATCCTTCTCGGGTTTGCCATTGTGGTGCTTTCCATGGTCGGGCTTGACCTCTCCGGCAAACAAGAGCAAAGCCAAACTCGAGCTCCGAAGGGCTCGATGTCCCGACTACCCATTGTTCTTGTTATCAAACGAAACTTCAGCGAAATTCTGCGTCCCTATCGTGTCAAACGGTGGACGGGACGGCGCTACGTGCCTGGGGCGGAAAGGCGATGGCCTAAAGTCGTCGCGATCGTTTTTATCGTTTTGGTGATGGCCTTTCTTTTATTCCCAGGGATAATCGTTGTCATCATGTCGTTCAGTTCCGGGGCATTTTTGCAATTTCCGCCTTCGGGCCTGTCGCTTCAATGGTATCGCTCGTTTTTCGGCGATGCATCTTGGAGCGGAGCAGCTTGGACCAGCGTCGAGATTGGTGTCGAGGTAGCTGTTATTTCTACTCTATTGGGAACACTTGCTGCTTTCGGATTGAGCCGAATAAGCGCAAGACTTCGCGGCGTGCTGACAATGATCATAATCACGCCTATCACCTTTCCAGTTATCGTGGTCGGTATCGCGACTTATCTGGGTCTCATCCAGATTGGTCTAATCGGCACAAAGGGTGGTATCGCCCTCGCTCACAGTATCGGCGCTGTTGGAATTGTGGTGGTGATCGTTTCTGCGACGTTGGCCAACTTCGATCGGACGTTAGAGCAGGCGGCCAAGAGTATGCGTGCCGGACCACTGCAAACGTTTTTTCGCGTAACACTGCCGTTAATCAGGCCGGGAGTGATCGGCGGCGCCATGTTCGCATTCCTCCAGTCATTCGATGAAGCGGTCATAACGTCTTTGGTCGGCGGTCTGTCGGTGCGGACGTTGCCCTTGAAGATGCTGGAGAATATCCGCCACCAAATCGACCCGACGATTGCTGCAGTCGCTTCTCTTTTGATGCTTCTGCCTTTAATCTGGATGCTTGTCCTCTATGCCGTCTGGTGGCGTTCTCGACCGAGCATGCAGCGAACATTACAGGAAGCCGCTGCCTAACTGGCGTGGCAGATCCACTTCCTGATGATGCGTCCGACCTATTCCTACGGACTGGCGACAAGCATCTGTTCGGGGCTTCAACGGGCGGATAAAATGGCCACCTGGTCCAAAACGGAAACCAGTAAAGCTCTTGCAATTATCATCTGGCACATGCGGATCAAGGATTCGGACTATGTCTGGGATCGGCCGGCCTTGCTCGCCAGCAAGCTCAGACCTGCCGATCCTCTTGCTGCGCGCCAGGATGGAATTCGAGGTCAACGGCGCTGACCGGATCGCACAGATCCTTCGCCCGTCTGAACAACGAACAGCTAGCCAACGTCAACCGGCTGATCGCGCGATTTCTGAAATCGGCTACCCACCGCGACTTTGACCTTCCTCCTCCCTTAGTGCACCGGGATCAAGGTGACGAACCAAGGGACAGGTCAGCAGAGCGAGCCCTGGTCATCTGAAAACGCGATGGTGCCGTCTCGGACATTATATTGGCGAAGTGGTGACCGCGTGTGCATAGTTCCAGGCGAAAAAAATAGCCGTGTACAAGACCATATGCCCGGTCAAAGTCGCCAGATCACCCGCAATAGGTTAAGCAATGAACGAAGCACCACATCTTACGTTTGATCTCGATGCGCATGGCGTGAGCAGAGGACACCTCGTTGTGCCGGGAGGCGCCGACCATGAAGAGTTCTCGCTTCCGGTTTTTAGTCTTAATAAGGGCGATGGACCGCGCCTTCTTATCACCGGTGGGAATCATGGCAATGAAATGGAGGGGCCATTAGTCGCGCGGCGGCTTATCGAGTGGCTGCCACAAGCGCAAACCAGTGGTAGGATCATCGTGCTGCCAGTGCTTAATCCATTGGCAGTTCAAGCATGGAGCCGCAATACTCCGCTTGATGGTTTGAATCTGAACCGCGTGTTTCCGGGCCGTGCCGACGGGTCTGTTACGGAACGAATCGCGGATGCGGTTTCACGCGTATTGTTGCCAAATGCCGACATCGTTTTCGATCTGCACAGCTTCGGCCCAACGTGGGATTTTCCCCCGGCGGTCATCACGCATCCAATTGCTGATGCGGATCTCATGGCTAAGACGCTCGCAATGGCAGCGGCATTTAAGCTGCCCGTAACATTGCTCTGGCAACATGACGACACGGCTGGGATGTTCGACAGTTGGGCACATAGCCTAGGGAAGGTATTCGTTTGCGCGGAATTCGGCGGTGGTACGGTTAGCGCAGAAGCTCTAGCGATTTATGAAGCTGGAGTTCGCAACGCGCTCGTTATGCTTGGACTCGTCGAAGGAAAAGTCGAGGACGTGTCTTTCCGTAACAAAAGGTCCAGTCAGACCCTTGAGACGCTGATATCAGACGAGTTGAAATCGCCCGCGCAGGGTATCTTCGAACCTCGCTGCTCTGTGTTGGATGAAGTGAGGTCGGGAGATCTTATAGGTATCCTACACTCTATGGATTCTGTTTCCGCTCCGTCCATTGACATCCGAGCGCCTGGGCCATCAATCGTCCTAGCCATAGGATCGGGCGCGCATGTCGACCGCAATGAAGGGGTAGCCATCCTTGCGCGGCCGCTGCATAACTAGAGGTACAGATTAGCCGCGCCTTGGCCAGCTGTAGTAACTCCGGTATGAAGGCACTGGCCTCGACTGGAGCTTATAGGCCAGCTCCTCGGATCGATCAGCGGCTGATCCTGTCTTCCAAAATCATGCCAAAAAGATTGCTTGATCCTTGATCGCTTGGTTTATACTAACCATGGTTGAAAGTGGCGGTCCGAGATGGGAGCTGGCCGGACGGATTGATCGCCTAGCTTCTGTTATGGAAGCAGGGGCGACGATCCGGCGCACCGCGACCAAGAGGGGAGGCGGACGGTGCCGTCCCCGCTGACGCCCGTAAAACAACTTTATCGTATCTTAAAACGAGATGGGCACGTTCGGGGCTTTATATTGGCAAAACCGATTCCGAACGGGGCATAACTTAGGACAGAGCGCGCAAATCCGGCCGCAGCTCATAGCTTGGCCAAACTCGAGTATAATTCAGTGCAGATCAAAGACGTCATTCTCACGCCCGGCAACGGCGCCTTCTTTTATGACGATCAAGCTGCCATTAGGGCAGGGGTTGGCCAGGACGGTTTTGTTTACGTCGGCGAGCCATTGACGCCCGGCTTCCGTGATATCCGTGTTCCGGCAGCTTGCTTAAGCGTCGGGCTTGTCCTGGAAGACGATATGGTCGCCTGGGGCGATATGATGGGAGTGCAATACTCAGGGGCTGGCGGGCGTGACCCCCTGTTTGACGTCGGAGCCATCATGGATCTCACGTCACGTGTTGTTGTCCCGCGGCTCTTAAACATTGATGCGTCCAGCTTTTTGACAGCCTGCTCCAGTGTCTTCGATCTCCATACTGGGAAACGACTCCCACTATGCATCGAATATGGGGTCAGCCAAGCCCTTTTAAGCGCTGCTGCCCATGCTGCGCGTCGTACCATGGCGGAGGTGGTTTGTTCGGAATTTTGCCTATCCATGCCGCATCGTCGTGTCCCAATTTATTGCCAGAGCGGTGATGCGCGCGAAATCAATGTCGATAAAATGATCCTGAAGGGGGTGGATGTGATCCCGCATGGCCTCATCAACTCGCGTAGCAAATTCGGCGTTGGGGGAGAAACCTTTCTGGATTTCGTCAAATGGGTGGCGCACCGCGTCAAGCAAATCGGCCAACCAGACTATTCTCCGGTGCTGCATTTCGATGTGTACGGCTGGATCGGTATGGAGATCGGGCTCGACGTCCAGCGCATCGCCGACTTCATCAGTAAGGTTGCTGACGCGGTTCCGGAGTTCACGGTGAATATCGAATCGCCAGCCGACTTCGGGTCTACGCCGGCGCAGGTCGAAAATTACGGGCAGATCGTCGGCATTCTGAATGCGCGCGCGTCACGTGCGCGCATCGTTGTCGATGAACGCTGCAACACCTTAGAGGATGTGCGTCTGTTTGCGGAGGCTAAGGCGACCCATCTCGTGCAGATCAAGACGCCGGACGTGGGCTCGATCGCCGACAGCGCCCGTGCGGTGCTTCTGTGCAAAGAGAACAACGTGGACGCCTATGTGGGAGGCAGCTGCAGCGAGACGGATCTCTCCGCGCGAGCGACGGTTCACATTTCGGTGGCAACACAGGCGGACATGATGCTCGCGAAGCCTGGCATGGGCATCGACGAAGGTCTTTCCATTGTAGGCAACGAACAAAATCGGTTGCTCGCCATGCTTGATCGGCGTCGGGCACAAAACCTGAAAGCCGCGTAGGAAGCGCCCTGATGCTAAACAGTCTCAAGGACATCACGGTTGTGGCGGTCGAACAGGCCGTTGCAGCTCCCTACGCATCGTCTCGCCTTGCTGACGCAGGCGCCCGGGTGATCAAGGTCGAAAGGCCCGAAGGGGACTTTGCCCGAAACTACGACAAGCTGGTGCGGGGGCAGAGCGCGTACTTCGTCTGGCTCAACCGGGGTAAGGAGTCGGTCTGTCTAGACCTGAGGTTGGAGGCGGATCGCGCCGTCCTCGACACGCTCATTGCCAGTGCTGATGTCTTCATCCAGAATCTAAAGCCGGGCAGCATAGAAAAACTGGGGTTCGCGTCCGCTGATCTGCGTCGACGATATCCGCGGCTGATCACCTGCGACATTTCTGGTTTCGGGGAGTCAGGGCCGTATTCCCATTTGAAGGCCTACGATCTGATCGTCCAGGCCGAAACAGGTCTATGCGCTATCACCGGCAACCAACAGGGGCCTGCGCGTGTAGGGGTCTCGGTTTGCGATATCTCGGCGGGCATGACAGCGCACAGCGCCATTCTTCAGGCACTGTACCACCGCGAGGTCACCGGCGAAGGGACCAGCATCCAGGTGTCACTGTTTGATGCCGTCGCCGACTGGATGAACGTGCCGGTTTTGCAAAATGATTACAGCGGCTACCAGACGGTACGCGCAGGCGTGAAACACCCGTCGCTCGCGCCGTATGGTGCCTATCGCTGTGCCGACGGCAAAGAGGTCATCTTTTCGGTTCAGAATGACCGCGAATGGGTGAATTTCTGCGAGAAATTCCTGAAGCAGTCCGGGCTCACACGCGCACCTGGTTTTGCTGACAATATGGAGCGCCTCGCTCATCGTGCGCAACTTGATGAGATCATTGAACAGCGGTTTTTTGAACTATCCTGCCACGATGCGATGCAGGAGCTCGAGGCGGCCGGCCTGGCATATGGCCGACTGAACGAAGTGGTGGATGTTTCAAAGCATCCACACATTCGCAGGGTGCAGGTTGGAACACCCGATGGAGCCGTCGAGACGATAGCGCCGGCGGCGATTTTCAACTCGGAGCTCCCCTCGCTTCGCCCAGTCCCGGCTCTTGGCTCTCATACCGAGGCTGTCCGCGAGGAGGTGCGGGCGCTTTTGCGCGAAAGAGCCGCGTCAGCGTGAGCGCGCGTTTCAGTAAGGTGAGACTGCTCGCGGTTTACAAAATGCCTGTGTACCTCGGATCATTTCAGCGCACCGGCCGCCTAGAAAGCTCACTGGCAGCGCCCGCGCTAAAATCGGCCGCAAAGGCGTCTCCATGATCAAGGACACCTTTGCGGCCGTTGAAGGCGCGATGTCTGTACCGCGCTGGAGATCCCTGCTCTTCGTTCCTGTTCACGTTCCGCGCTTTGTAGAGACGGCCCATGAGCGGGGCGCAGATGGCGTCATTCTCGACCTGGAGGATTCCGTGCCCCAGGATCGGAAAGGAGAGTCACGGCAGCAGCTTCCTGAATGCGTGGCAGAGGTGGGCCGGAAAGGCGCATCTGTTTTGGTCCGCGTGAATCATGGTCTGCGCGCCTTGGCGGCCGATCTCGATGCAGCCGTGATGGCGGGTGTTGACGCACTGGTTCTTCCGAAGACGGATTCGGCAGAGTGGGTTATAGAGATCGCGAATGCGGTTTCGGAACTAGAACGTGAAAGAAATCTTCCGCAGGGAGGCATCCGGTTCCTTGCCCAGATTGAGACCCCGGGCGCCTTGCAAAGGCTTGCGGCCATTGCGTCGGCGCATCCAAGGATGGTCGCAATGGCGCTTGGCCCTGAAGACTTCAGCGCCGCTGTTGGCGGCGCCCCAGGATTCGACCTTCTTTTGACGCCGAACCTTTCTGTTCTGTTTGCCGCCCGCGCGGCCGGCTTGCTCCCGCTGGGCTTCATAGGAAGCATCGGCGAGTTCTCGGACACGCATAAACTTCGTGAGGCCGCGGTGCGGGCGCGGCGGCTTGGCTTTGCCGGAGCTTTGGCGATCCATCCGACACAGGTGGCCATATTCAATGAGGCTTTCTCGCCAAGCGCCCAGGAGCTCGAGTGGGCCCATAAAGTTGTCGCGGCGGCAAATGATGCCGCCACGCGTGGACTGTCCGCATTCTCGTTGAATGGCAAAATGATAGATCCGCCAGTGGTGCGGCGCGCCCACGAGATCCTGATTCTTGTGGGCAACAACTGACTGGCCTGTTATCAGCGGCTGAACAGGAGCGAATGGCACTACACCGCGCCGGGCAAGCCGATGCAAAATGGCTACGCGATTCCCTCAACGGCCGAATGCGAGACGAGCTGTTGAACGATGGCCTGTTCTTCGGCCTCGACCACGCCCGCAGTGCCACTGCCGAATGGAGGCAGGACCTAAATCCTGTTCATAACACTCATCTGTCTATGTCATTTGAGTGAATAGGTTTTGCTGATCTGGATGCGATCCCATGGGGTATTTTGGGTTTTGCCGCGCGCGATGAACGATGCGCTGAGCCGCCGGTTCGTCAAGCGTTGATCGGCTGAAGACCCATGGACCGTCCGGCAGAGGATGAACGCCTTCGATCGACGCGAGTCCACCGAAGGCGATGCAACGCGGCTCGCCATTGTCAAGCAGACCACGCCAGCAGGAATAGCGCGGAATGTTGTGCTTGGTTCCCGTGTAGCGGACCGTCAGCTCGCGGCCGCAGCGCCGGCAGCGGACAAGGTCGGCGAGCAGAGCGTCGCCATGCTTGGGCGCCCCGTGATGCCGGCTCGTGGGCACGTGGTCGCTCACCATCTTGCGGATCGCTTCCGCCTTTCCCAGCCGACGTAGCCTTCGTGTGCACCCGGAATCAGCGCCAGCATCTCGCGCCTTACGGCGGCTGCGCGAGCGAATGGCGGCATCTGCGCGGTCTGCGCGTCGTGCGGGTTGGAGAAGATCGAACTGATATGTCGTAGGCTGGCGCGGTATGGACCTCTCCCCGGTTCGCTTCGTGAGGACCCGATGCTGCGCCCGAATCCTCCAATTGCGATGGGGTGTGGGAATTGGCCGTCGGGTCCTGCAGCAGTGTCACCAAGACGCCAAGCGTTCTGGGATCGATATGTGGGGCAGGGCAATGCGCCACGCGGTGCAGACCGCGATCAAACATCCAGGCCGGAACTTCCAGCCACCGATCGGAGGCGTGGCGGGAGAGACTGCAGCGGAAAACCTCCCGGTCGGCGTTCTCGATCACCTCATGAACGTGAACACAACGCCCGGCCCAAGGATGCCACGGATAAAGAAACTTGCGTTCCTCGGTCCTGTGGGTGTTCTTTCCTGGTGTTGTTCAACACCGTGAGGCCGCATTCCTCGCTCGCTATTTGACCCCGGCGGTCTTCGCCGGAACCCTCGCCGCAACCGGCTCCGACGCTGCACTCAATGAAGGCTTCGCGCCTCCGCCCGTTGCTCAAACCGCGCCATAACAGAAACGGCCGAGGCTAATCGCCACTGGTTGAAAGTTCAGTGGCAGGTCAGAGGGTCTGGCTCGACGGCCTTAGCTTCAGGCTATCCGGCCAATCCCGGCGATCACCCAGCGACACGATGACTGACCAGTGCTCAGCGCCACCGCCGGAGCTGCAAAAAGAGTTGCGTATGATTGAGCGTTCGACCACGTTGCTGTCGATCTTGATATGGCCTCGTCCAGGATGCGCGAGAGGCGCTTCCCAGCGCGAGAGCGTGTAGGGGATCGCCGCTGTGAGCTTGGTCTTCTGACTGATTTGGCCGAGCTTCTCTAGCCGCCCTGGGTCCAGTGCCGTGATGGTTGAGCACTTTTTGCCTGCGTGCAGCAAGGCCTCGTTGGCCTCGGCTACGGATGTCATCCTCGATCTTTTAGAGTTCGCGGATCCTTCTTAGCGCCTCGATCGGGCGCGGCATGGCAGAAGGCGAGCGTGAAGCCGCTTTTCGTCGGCCAGCAAGCGATGGCCCGCTATAGCCGTCGACCTGCAAGTTCCGGTAGAGAGCCTGCGAGATGAGCGATCGCACGCTGGGCCTTTTCGGTCCGGCGCATAGACATAAGACGCCCGGCGGTCCGCTCCCTCCCTAATCAGTCATCGCGGGCATAAATCCAGAGTAGGCCTGTCTTCGTCTTGCCGACCCCGGAACGAGCACCGGCGCGGTCGTCGCACGTCGGCGAAGAGTTTTGGCGAGGACTTCGGTTTTGCTAAAGCAACCGTTCATGGACCAGACGTAGGTGCCAGTCCGGCGCGGCCGACTACCGGCGCTGCCAGCAGCCTGGGCAAGCGAACCAAATTGTAGCCCGCCAAGTTATGCCGCGCCCGCGGTGGCACATCCTCGCAGCTTGACCTTGGCCATGCCGTCTGAGGTCTTGACTGACCGAACCCTCCTCTGACCCCTTAGGGCAGTGCTGACTGAGATCATAGCCCGGATGGCGCTTCGTGCGGTCATCGATCGCTATACGCGAGGCTTGTTGCTTTCTGCTCAAATGGGCGTTGAAGGCAACGCGCGGCGTGATCTTGCTCTTTGCAGGTCCTTGACTGGCGCGTCCTAGGCTTCGCCAGCGCCAGTCGATGCGCCGTCGCGGCGTCTGCGGTCCAACATAGCGAGAGCGGCATCACGCTCGCCTGTGCCAGGCCTGGGTATGAAACTTTCCAGTCAAGCCGGATTGGCCAGCACCTGGGTGCATAACCAACCTGTTGTCGCGGCTTCATTAGCATGAGGTGCCCGGAAACGAAGATACGTATGGACCCCGCCCCGCTTTCCAATTGAGCCTAGGGGCTGCTGATTCCTTCTTCGCCAAGGGTCGTGAACGGCGTGATCGACCAATGGATTAGGTTGATGGGACGATGAGTGTCGCCTCGGTCGAGCAATGGTGGATGAAACTGCGATGACATGTCCGATAGGATCTCTGTAATCGCCCTGCCTGACGCCCTGCCTTCAGGTTTTCGACATAAAATTTCACCTCGGTCACACCTGATCTTAATGTCGCCAGCGATCTAATCCAGTGTGCCAGGAATGAGGTACCGTACGGCCGCACTGCGAGAATGCCTTCTTCGCAAATCCCAGTCCTCGCCGTGACTGCTAGGTGCAATACTGCAAGCCAGCTGAACCAATTGAGGATCTGTCCCCTCATCGAGGCGCGGATTGACTTGGATGACGACGGGTCCAGGCTTCGTCCACGGAGTTCAATGTTCGTTGGCCCAGCTGAGGCCGTGAGCTTGCAAGCAATTCTGTGACACGTTGACGATACGATCATGCTCGTCATTAGTCAGCAGGGTTGGTTGGACAATTCACCTCTCGGAAGAGGAAATGGGGTGGCCGGCCGAAGTCCGCCAGCGGCAATAGCAATGACCTCCTTTCCCATCTTGTTAGCGCCGCTGGTTGCAATGGCGCTTGGTACTGAAGACTTCAGTGCAGCTGTTGGCGGTGCCCCAGAACTCGACCTGCTTTTGACGCCGAACCTTTCCGTTCTGTTCCCCATGCGGCAGTCTCGGCTCGATAGGAAGCATCGGCGATTCTTAGACAATGATAACTTCGTGGGGCCGCAGGCGATCCATTTAAACATCGATGGGGCTTTTCACCAAGCGCACAAGAACTCGAGGGACCCGTCGTGTCCTCGCGGCGAAAAAGATGCGACGGCGCAAGGCAAAGGCGCGTTCACATTGGACGGGAAGATGGTCGATCTACCGGTTATTCGAAGGGTCCGAGAAATCATCTCCATGGATCAGGGCGCCGAGTTGGCCGGTTGAAGCCTCGGCGGGTTGGGTCCATTCTGGACACATAGGTTACGGTTTTGGTCAAACCACACTGAGATGACACGACAGTTAGGCGTCATGTCGCTCTGCAATTATTGCTGTCGCGCCATCACATTTCGAGATAGATTACATCATTGCAGTCCGCCCTCGGAAGAGTACCCGTGGAAATCAGGCAGTTAAGATACTTTGTTGGCGTGGTCGAAGCAGGCAGTTTCACGAAGGCCGCTGGCTTTCTGAATGTCGCCCAGAGTGCGCTGAGTCTGCATGTGCGCCAATTGGAGGAAGGCTTCGGCACTCAGCTGCTGATACGCGACAGGACCGGCGTGAGCGTGACGGCGTCAGGAGCCAAACTCCTGGAGCGGGCGCGGGCGATTCTCAAAGAAATTCGAATTACCGAGGTGGAATTGACCAACACAGCCGCTTCCCCCGCCGGGGAGGTGACTATTGGCATTCCGTCTGGAGCTGCTCGCGTCCTGAGCGGTCCGCTGCTTGAGACGGTAAGACACGAACTGCCCAAGGTGTCCCTCAAGATGGTCGAGGGTATGACGGGACCGCTAGAGGAATGGATGGCGGCTGGACGCTTCAATCTGGCGGTTCTGTACCGCACTGCGGACAGTGTGGGGCGAATGACTGTGCTAGCGCGCGAAGACCTTTGTCTGGTGGTTCCGTCCGGCGAGCCACCGTTTGAAGATGCGATATCTCTGGCCGACCTGCATGCATTCCCCCTGGCGGTTCCCATGCGCAACAACAATGTCAGGCGTTCGGTGGCTGATGTCGTCGCACAACACGGTTGCGCGATGGACGTCAAGTTTGAAGTGGACTCGCTCTCAACGATCATCAACATGGTCGTAGAGGGAAAAGCGCATTCTATTCTCGCCCCGTCTGCCGTTCAGAAAGAAGCCTCTCAAGGGCTGGTCCGGACGGTCAAGATAGTCGATCCGGTAATTACCCGCTCCGTGGTGCTTGCTGTAAATCCCAAAGATGAGCGTTCTGCGGCCGTTTCTGCGGTCCGCAAGCTCATTCCGAAGGTCGCCAGAGAATTGATTGAGAGCCGGGGCTGGGTAGCATCGGCTCCTGACGCGACCTGAGAACCATCGATCTGTAAACAACGGCATGACTTCCTTCCTGTCGGAACAGATCGATCTGGATTCCAGATGGATTTAGGCACTAATCGATATTTGACCCGCTGCGACCATCGCGATGAAACTGGCTCAAGCGAGCTCAGCGGCTTCGAAAATTGAAACGGCGCTCGCATGGCCAGAATCACAAGTGGAGCCCGCGATGTCCCACGCCAGGAGCTACGAGCTCTTCATTAATGGCAAATGGCGAGCCGGTGGTAGCCGAGCCACTTTGCCGGTGATCAACCCGGCGACGGAGAAGGTATTTGCCTCAGTGGCCTCGGCTACGGTTCCAGACTTGGATGAAGCTCTTGCTTCGGCAGAACGCAGCCGCAAGGCGTGGTCCTCACGCCCCGCCAAAGAGCGTGGCGAGATCCTCGTCTCTGCCGCCAGCAATCTGGCTGAGAAAGCTGGCGCCGCAGCCAGGGACCTGTCGTCCGAACAGGGAAAGACGATTGCCGAAGCAACAGGAGAGTACGCGCGCGCAGTCGAAACGCTGGAATGGAATGGCCGGCATGCCGATGAGTTGTCGACCCCGATTCCGTTGGGTCCGAACAGGATGATCGTCCCGGAGGCCCTCGGTGTCGTCGCTGCCTTTACGCCGTGGAACTATCCAGCCGTTCTCATCGCCCGCAAGCTCGCCCCCGCGCTGGCGGCAGGCTGCCCGGTGATCCTCAAAGGGGCCGAAGAGACGCCAAGCGTGGCTGTCCATGTCGTGGAATCTTTGCGTCAAGCAGGGATACCGGAAGGCGTGGTCAACCTGGTGTTCGGTGTTCCTGTGCATATATCACGGCATCTGCTCAGTTCGCCAATTGTCAAAGTCTTGACGTTCACGGGGTCGACCGCTGTTGGGAAACAGCTGGCCACACTGGCCGCGAATAATCTGCAGCGCTGCATCCTTGAGCTCGGTGGACATTCCCCGGTTATTGTGTGCGAAGATGCCGACCTGGCAACGGCGATACCGGCTATTTCGGAATACAAATTCGAGTGCGCGGGCCAGAGTTGTAATGCGCCCAGCAGGATTCTTGTCGCCCGATCCCGCTATGAGGAATTCCTGTTCCGGATGACGGAGGCGGTCCGAAAAATCAGGATCGGTCCACCGGATGACCCTGCAACGCAGATGGGTCCCATGGCAAACGCGCGGCGAATCGAGGCCATGCAACGCCTGACCAAAGATGCGGTAGAGGGCGGCGCCCAAATCGAGACCGGTGGCATCCCCCTTGACCGACCGGGGTTTTACTGGCCGCCAACCATCCTGACTGGCGTACCGAAGGAAGCGAGAGTGCTTCATGAAGAGCCGTTCGGACCAATTCTCACCGTGGCTCCTTTCGATACGATCGAAGAGGCGATCGATGAAGCCAACGCCACGGAGTACGGTCTGGCCGCCTACTTGTTTACTGGCGCGGCCGATACGCAACAGAGGCTTGTGGGCGGTCTTTCTGCGGGCGCTGTTAGTGTGAATTACCTGAAAGGGGTTTCCGCTGATGCCCCTTATGGAGGAGTCAAACAAAGCGGCTATGGATATGAAGGCGGCGAGCAGGGGGTGCGAAGCTTCCAGATTCTGAAAATGGTCAATGGCCTCGGTTCATTTGGATAAAATCCGGTGGGAAACAGAACACGGACCATGGCCGGTAGCGACATCACAAGGAGCGTCGCCGACGCCCTTCAGTACATCTCGTACTATCATCCTCCAGATTATATCCGGTCTCTTTCTCACGCATACACGCGAGAACAGAGCCCGTCGGCGAAGAATGCCATAGGTCAGATTCTGCTGAACTCCCGCATGGCGGCCTTTGGGCGGCGCCCGATTTGTCAGGACACCGGACTTGTGGTTGTCTTCGCAAAGGTCGGCATGGATGCCCGCATTAAGTCAACAGCCAGTTTCGCGGATCTTGTGAATGAGGGCGTACGTCAAGCCTATCTCGATCCGGACAATCCCCTTCGGGCATCGATCGTTGCGGATCCCCTCGCTAGACGGGTCAACACCCGCGACAACACACCGGCAGTTGTCCATGTCGACCTGGTGCAAGGTAACCAGATTGAGATCACCATCGCCGCGAAAGGCGGCGGGTCGGAGAACAAGGCACGTTTTACCACCCTCAATCCCACCGCCTCCGTTTCCGACTGGGTGGTCAATACCGTTTCGACCCTTGGCAGCGGGTGGTGTCCACCTGGACTGATCTCTGTCGGCATCGGTGGTAGCGCTGAAAAGGCGATGCTGCTGGCCAAGGAGGCCATGAACGAGCCCATAGATATGGCGGAACTGATCGCAAGGGGGGCGTCAAGCGCAGAAGAGGGGCTGCGGATTGAGCTTTATGAGCGGATCAACGCGCTTGGTATCGGCGCCCAAGGCCTTGGTGGTCTGACGACAGTCGTTGACGTCAAGGTTGCGACCTATCCTACTCATGCAGCGTCCAAGCCTGTGGCGCTCATCCCGCAATGCGCCGCCAACCGGCACCTGAAGTTTACTTTGGACGGCTCTGGACCCATCAGCCTCCAGCCGCCCGATTTGCGCGAATGGCCCGACATCGGAGCCGACGAATTGAACCCAGCCGGCGTCCGGCGGGTCAATTTAGATACGCTTACGAAGGAAGAGACGGCATCGTGGCGCTGCGGTGAAACGCTCCTGCTTTCTGGAAAGATGCTGACGGGCCGTGACGCTGCCCACAAACGAATGGTCGAACTGATTGATGCCGGCAAGCCGCTCCCAGTCGATCTGAGGGGCCGCGTGATCTACTACGTCGGTCCCGTCCGGGCAGTGAGGAATGAAGTCGTTGGACCCGCCGGTCCAACAACCTCCAGCCGCTTGGACGATTTTACGGACAAGGTGCTCGCCGAAACCGGCCTTTTCGCGATGGTGGGCAAAGCGGAGAGGGGACCGGCGGCCATCGCGTCGATTGTAAGACACAGAACGCCATACCTTGCTGCAGTGGGTGGCGCTGCGTACCTGATTTCAAAGTCGATTAAGGCGGCGCGGATTGTCGCCTTTGAAGACCTGGGCATGGAAGCCATCTATGAATTCGATGTGCAGGACATGCCCGTCGTCATGGCTGTCGATGTTGAGGGAAACTCCATTCACAATTCCGGGCCTCTTGAGTGGCGTAAGCGTATGGCAGCCGACAGCATCGCACGCAACATCGGTGTTTGAGTCTTTCCGGTTGGGCGATTTCGGCCAGACCCGAGCGCCAAATTATCGGGCAAGCCATAAGACGAGCGGCATTTGCGGTGCCCTGCGCCTCGGCGAGCCGGCCAAGCAAGGCCTTCAATTCACCCTAATAGTTGAATGTGCGAGTGAATACTGCATTGAGTATGCCGTCCATGCGATCGAGGGTCGAATGCAGTCGCGCGTCTATCAAGTACGGCAGCGAGATTCAAGAAAATCGGTTATCTATTTATCATGGTCTCCGCCGCCGCCGACTATTCTCTCCAGCTGCACCATTGCCCCGTTGGGCGTTGGGGCGATAGCCAAATTACTTCTGCAGCTTTTCTCAGCGGATCGCTCACCCTCAGCTGATTTTCGTACCCCATTCTGGCACATCTCGGGCCTGGAACGGATGCCTTCCACTGCTACATTCGCTCGTTTCAATTGATGATAGAATTGATCGGCACACAACGCGATGTCATCGCTGAGAGCATAGGTTATGAAGTCGAAACCCGATCCCGTGCAACTCGACAGTTGGGACCTGCGGATCCTCTCCGAAATTCAGGCAGACGGTCGGATTTCAAAAAGTGAGCTTGCAAAACGAGTTCATCTTTCGGCGTCCGCCTGTTCGGAGCGGCTCCGAGCACTCAAGGCCGCGGGGATTATTGAGGGATTTTATGCGCGGCTGAGTCCTGCCCTCATCGGCGGCATGATCTTTGTGATGGTGGAGGTCGTGCTGGATCGTCATCGTCTTGAGGACCAACGACACTTCGAAACTGCTATCCAAGACATTCCGGAAATCCTGGACTGCTGGGCAATTGGGGGGCGCGTGGATTATCTGATGCGGGTCGCATCTCGTTCTATGGCCGCCTATCAGGATTTCATGGAGGGACTGCTGCAGGCAGGCTTGGGGATTGATCAATACTATAGCCTTGTCGTCACGAAACCAGTGAAGTCCAATTCACCGATACCTTTGTCCGCCCTGAGGCAACGGTAACCCAAAAGCTAAGTTTCAACGGCGTTTGGCACGGATCCCGTAGATTCGTCGGCAAAAGGCACCCATTCCGACGAAACTCAAGGGACATTTGCGGTATACTAATTGCTGGAAAAAGGTGGCCGAGCGCTATCCGCCAGTTGATCGCGAGCAAGGACGATGCGCTTGAGCAATCTGGAACCGATCTATTCCAGGAGAGGATCGAAGCAGCCATCGGACGCACTTGCCCAGCACGGTTACGGCGAGAAGCCAAACCGGATCGTGCCTGGTTGAGGAGGCGTCCATATCTAAGATGCGAAGTGCCGAAAAATGCCTCTACCGCTACTTCAAGGGGGGAACTTTCGCCCTGGATTGGCGATCAGTGGCGATTGAGCTTAGTCGCGGTCAGCGCATCCGTGTAGGGGGCGAAATCTACAGCGAGGGTTTGGCAAGCCGACGGGTAGCGGGAGTGCAAGCTGGCCCGCTCGGCCTTGGCGACCAACCCGGCCCTCGACGCCTGCGGACATTCGGAGATCGCGTTTTTACGTCCTAAGTTCGTTGCTGTTCGAGATTAGGAGATCGTCTGTCCTGTTTGACATTGCTGGTCTCCGCAGCCTTCTAAGCGAGGAGCATGGCTGTGCCGGGATCGCGTAGGTGGGTGACAAGGCCGGTCACTCCTGCCACCCGACGTGGTCTTTGAGAAGGTGGAGGTTGCGCTACCGGCTGGAGAGCATGGTGCCAGTTTTCACAAGACAAGGGTCGCTTAATCGAATGGGCGTCAAGTTCATAGATTGCGAACAGATCATGGGGGGATTTGAATAGTGCTACTGACCGAGGCAGAGCTGAAAAGA
Organism: Mesorhizobium sp. M7D.F.Ca.US.004.01.2.1; assembly: GCF_003997785.1. Classification (NCBI taxonomy): domain Bacteria; kingdom Pseudomonadati; phylum Pseudomonadota; class Alphaproteobacteria; order Hyphomicrobiales; family Phyllobacteriaceae; genus Mesorhizobium; species Mesorhizobium sp. M7D.F.Ca.US.004.01.2.1. The sequence continues at coordinate 144,148 of NZ_RZRQ01000001.1, forward strand.
GTTGCGAATGCCAGTCGAGGACATAGAGCCGCATCGATCGTTCTAAAGGAAGAGACGGCCGCAGCTACAGCCAGATCGTCATTCGACGTTTTTCTGTCACATTCTTTCAAGGACGCAGAGATCGTTCTCGGTGTGAAGCGAATTTTCGAGGAGCTTGGGTTCACTGCTTACGTAGATTGGGTCGAAGATTCACAACTGGACCGCACAAAAGTCTCCTCGGCCACCGCCGAGTTGCTGCGGACCCGTATGAGGCAGTCAAAGACGCTAATCTATGTGCATTCAAACAATTCTCCAGGATCCAGATGGATGCCTTGGGAGCTTGGCTTTTTCGATGGGTTTCGGACCGCGGTAGCGGTTCTGCCCGTGGCAAAAAATTCTTCGGAAACATTCTCCGGGCAAGAATTTTTGGGCCTATACCCTTACATTGATGGGACAGGACCTGCATTCCTGTTTATGAACAGAGGGACCGCGCCTCGCTCAAGAATAGGCTCTGTAAGCTCGACTGCTAACCTCACGTTTGCCAAATCCTGGCTTAAAGAATTTACCGCCACAAAATAGACTGGTGTGCTTCAAAAATGAAATATCCTGGACTCTATAATAGCGCCGACGTGGCATCCAACGAGCAGCAGGCGACGTTTCTGCGCCTGATCCGGGCAGAGTACGTTCTTCTTTTTTTAGCGTCGGTGCTCTCTTTGGACTTGTCGCCATCAAAAGCCTATTTCGGTGTCTATGCTGCGGTATTTCTTTGCTCAATGGGAGTCCTCATTTTCCGGTCGGTCACAAAGCCCGAGCAGGTCTGGTATCAGGCTCGAGCTCTGGCAGAGTCGGTGAAGACATTGACTTGGCGCTTCGCGATGCGAGCACAGCCGTTCGATGACGCGCGCGCCGCTGACGCCAGAGCTGATTTTCGAAAGCTCATGGAAGGTATCCTTGATAGCAATCGTCACCTTGGTAGCGCGTTGAGCGGCACCGATTCAGCATCCCCCCAAACAACCGACCAGATGATGTCGATAAGGGACTCCCCGCTAAAAGAAAGAAAAGACCTATATCTGCAGAGACGAATCTGCGACCAACGGAAGTGGTACGAGAAGAAGGCGCGCTCGAACAAGAGGTCCGCGAAAGTCTGGATGGGCCTTGGTATTTTTGCATACGCTCTGGGATTCTCGTTCATCGTAGTACGCATCGCTGACCCCGCGATGCCAGGCTGGCCGACCGAGCCGCTAATTGTCATCGCCGCCTCCCTTATTGGGTGGACCCAGATCAAGAAATTTAACGAATTGGCATCGGCTTACACGTTGACAGCTCACGAGATCGGCTTGACTGCCGACCTTATTACGGACGCCAACTCGGATGAGGCATTCTCCGCCGCGGTGAACGAAGCCGAACTGGCTTTCTCACGGGAGCACACCCAGTGGGTTGCTCGTCAAAACAACTAAGAGACAACAATGGCATACAGCGATCCGACCTATGTAATATTTGACGGCGATGAAGACGCTTGGGCATACCGCTTTATGAAAGGGTGGAACGCCAGCGAGAATGTGAGTTTTGAATTCGCGAACGCTCACGATCTGGACAATATGACGAGCCGAGCACAGGACGAAGATTATGTTAAACGCAATCTTCGCAACAGAATGAATGGATCGAGCCAGGTACTTGTCCTGATCGGTGAGAAGACGAAAAACCTTTTTCGCTTCGTGCGCTGGGAAATGGAATTGGCTCTTGATCTAGGTCTGCCGATAATCGCAGCAAACCTTAACGGCTCGCGGCAACAAGATGTGAGCTGTCCGCCTATCATCAGGGACAAATGTGTTGTGCACGTGCCGTTCAAGATGAAGGCCATCAAGCACGCGCTAGCCAATTGGCCGAGCGAATTTCATCGGCTTTCAAACGCTCAGCGTGGCGATGGCGCCAGGAGCTATGGCGAAAGCACCTATCGCGATCTCGGCTTATAATCGCCACCTAAAAGCACTTAGCCGCCCAAACATCCTCGCCATCCGCTGGCGGCGACTAGCCTTAGCAACGTCCGCCAGCGTGTTCCGAGCTTGCCGAGCGATGATAAGAAGAGCACGACGTCCGATTTGCTGAGTTTGGCTGAAAGCTGCAGGTCATGTGCAACCTATTAGAGGAGCCCCGCTCGAAGCGTCGGATCGTCAGACAAGATCATGTCGCGCGAGGGCGCTGGTTTCGCGAGGAAAAGGAGCGGCTGTTCGATGTTTGAGGCTTGATCCAGCGTTTCGAGACTGCACGAGCGGCCAGCATTGATGGAGGCAGCTTTTCAGGCCGCGCAATTCTGTCGGCTCGCCCCCTCCTGCGAGCCGCAGCTCGGCTCGCCCTGCGCAGCAACCACGAATTTGCGATCGCAAGAAAGGCAACACGCTGACGATAGAACTTGGCGGCGCTGGTCGGCTGCGAATCAAGATGTCAATGGCAAGGAGCTCTCGCCGCGCGTCTTTGCCGGGCCGAACCTTCTGGCTATGCTCCTTCGAGAAGTCTGCCGAGCACCAGCCGCCGCACCGCCAAAGCTATCAATATGCGCGAGGGCACGACCTCAGCCTCTCAGCGCTGGCCAACCAGGTTGGAGCCTGTGCCGCGGCACGGAACCCGCTGCCTGCTGATCGAGGCGAATGTGCTTTGCCCCTGATCACCTCATTACCACCCTTGGGAAGGGCAAGACCGATCCGGACCGTCAGAATGTAAGGGATGACCGGCAGTTCGGCGGAACATGGCCGCCGGCGCTCTATCGTGCCTCGCGCGGCCGGCGGGAACAGCGTCCCGAGCGCTATTCATCCGTCAATATCGCCCGCTAATCGGGCACTATGCTGGGCGCATGCGCGTCGTAAGCTGTTCGTGTTTGCAGGACGCGCCCCCGACCCTCGGCTAAGGCGAAGGTGACGCCTTAGTTTTCACGGCAATTCGGGCCGATCCCGCGAATTTCACGGCGAATAACCTGCATTCCCGAGAAACTCAAGGGACGTTTCCGGTATGCTATTTGCTAAACAGGTGGCTGGCCGAGTGCCCTCCGCCAATTTATCGCGAGGAGAGGGACATGCGCTTGAGCAATCTGGGAACCGAGCAACTCCGGGAGAAGGATAGAAGCTTCGTCTTCCATCCTTCTACGCATCTGGCCAAGCACAGCCGAGGCGAAACGCCAAATAGGATTATGGCCGGTGCGGAAGGCGTCTATATCTGGGACACCGAAGGCCGAAGGAGCCTCGACGGTTTCGGAGGACTCTACTGCGTCAACATGGGATATGGATGCACGGAGATCGCCGAGGCCATTGCCAGGCAAGCACACGAATTGCCGTTCGCGCACGTCTATGCCAGCCAAGGTACGGAGCCGGTCGCCCTGTTGGCAGAGGCCGTGGTCGAGTATTTCGGTCAGAACATGCGAAGGGTCTATTTCGGCCTCTCCGGTTCCGATGCCAACGAAACCAACATCAAGCTGGTCTGGTACTATAATAACATTCTTGGCCGGCCCGAAAAGAAAAAGATCATCTCGCGAAATCGCGGCTATCACGGGTCTGGATTGGTCACGGGTAGCCTAACTGGCCTTCCCTTCTTTCACAATTTCTTCGACCTGCCTCTGGATTTGGTGCGCCATACAACCACGCCGCACTATTACCGCCAGGCGCGTGTCGAGGAGAGCGAGGAAGCGTTCTCCCGGCGCTGTGCCGATGAGCTTGAAGCCTTGATCCTGGCCGAAGGACCGGAAACGGTTGCAGCTTTTATCGGAGAGCCGGTACTTGGGACAGGAGGTATTGTGCCGCCCCCCAAAGGGTACTGGACGTCCATTCAAGCGGTGCTCGACAAATACGATATCCTTCTAATCGCGGATGAAGTGGTCTGTGGCTTCGCGCGAACCGGCGAGAAGTTCGGTTCCCACCTGTATAACATGCGTCCGGATTTCGTGACCATCGCAAAGGGTTTGAGTTCCGCCTACCTCCCCATCTCCGGGTCAATCATTGGCGACCGTGTCTGGTCGGTTTTGGAACAAGGAACTGAGAAGCACGGCGCACTCGGCCACGGCTGGACATATTCGGGGCACACGCTTTGTGCCGCAGCCGCGCTCGCCAATATTCGACTGCTTAAAGAAAAAAATATTCTGGAGCATGTCCGCGATGTTGGACCGTATTGGCAAGACCGGATGAAGGCCGAGCTGGCGGGACATCCCATCGTTGGTGAAGTTCGCGGAGTGGGTATCCTGTCGGCCGTAGAGATGATGCGGGACCCAAAACAAAGGATACCATTCGAACCCGACCTTCAGGTCGGGGTGCGCACTGCAGCTGCTCTGTTTGAGAATGGTGTCATCGGACGGGCCATGCCGCATGGCGACATCCTCGGTTATGCCCCCCCCCTGATCATTACCCGAAAAGAGATCGACATCATTGTCGACGCGACGGTAAAGTCGGTCGATACCACCTATCGCGCGCTGAAGGCCGAGGGTGCCGTATGATTTTGCGATCGCGAAGGAGCGAGTCCGGAGGCAGGCATGTCCCTGCGCGCTACTGCGCCGAGCAGACCCAAAACTGTTGAATTCCAGATATCTGATCTTGAGCATGCTCCGGGCTATTTCAGTCACGATTTGTAACCGAATCAGTTCTGCCGCCGCTGTCCTGTTGCCCAACGACCAGGACCTCTGTGCGGCGCGCCCTGCGGGTGTACCTCCCCGCCGGCAGGGCGCCCTTTTTGACCCACGTAATCAGTATCATTATGGCCCGTGCGGGATCGAGGGTCTGGTAAAGGTCATCTGCACGTTCCGATGCAGATTGAGCTTAGACGTGCCCTTTACATCATTGCAGCGGGCCATAATCATTGCGGTGAATTTTATCACGTCAGGTATATAGAAGGACGATACTCACACGCCACCCCGTTCACAAGGAAAGGCATTTTAATATTGTTGAGACGATTTGCCTATCAAAGAAAAGAAAGCATCGCAACACTTCTTTGCGGATCACGGCGCCCCGGGTGGGGGATGAGCGGCTATCCGAATTGTTATGCTAATGCCGACCCAAATTCCTGCAAAAGCTGGGGTCAATGATGGCTTTTGGTCAGCGCAGGATGATTTCTCCTGATTTGGTCGGTGCAGGGGCGGTCATGATTTAATGCATGGAGATTCTCTGATTGAGCTGTTGAGATCATGAGGCGTCTGCCAGACGCCCATCGGGTGAGCCCAGCATGATTGGGATGACCGACGAAGATCGAAAGTGTGGCAGCATTCTGGAGCCCGGTCAGCCCAGCGACGCCCGCGAATTCAATCACGTTTGTCGGGACATACACGACGCAGCCGGAAGGCGTGCAGAAAGAGGAAGAATCGAGCGCGACGATGACGAGGCACATGCCACTTGTTTTCGAGACATTCCTTGAAAGACTGTCACAGAGTATCGATGAGGCAGATTTCCGGGATGCCATGGCTGAGGCGGCCGGACGACTTGACCTAATCTTCTTTGCCTACCTCTCCTTGCCAGCACGGCCTTCCGGCAAACCGAGGTTAATTTCAAACTATCCACCCCGCTGGACCAGACAGTATCTGGAAAATCAGTATGAGAAACTCGATCCTGTGGTCTTGCGTGCTCGAAATGGCGGCTGCCCGTTTCACTGGGGATCGAATTTGGGAGGCGATAAAATGTCGCCGGCTCAACAGCAGCTATTCGATGAGGCGGCTCAATTCAGCATCTGCTGCGGTTTGACGATCCCAATTGTCGATCTCCGCGGCCGCATCGCTGCGGTTACTTTTGCCGCCGATGAGCCTCGTCCAGTATTTCTTCGGGTCGCTGAGCGGTACGAACAAGCTCTTCAACTGATGGCGGCCTGCTTTCATCGTTGCGTTCGCCGCAAATTGCCGAGCGATCGAACAGTGGATGGGGTTTCGCTGACATCCCGCGAATATGAGTGCCTGAGGTGGGCAGCGCGGGGTAATTCAGCCTGGGTGACCGGCCGCATCTTGGGTATCAAGCCACGCACGATCGCTTTTCATTTGGACAATGCCAAGAAGAAGCTAGGCGTGCGAACCCAAAATCAGGCTATAGCCCTTTTGGGGTCCGAAGGGTCCTCAATTGTCTGAGAAGCTTTTTGATCCCCTTGTGCTCGGGCCATTCGATCGCGCGCTTTGTATCGAGCGTTGACTGGATGCCGAGATCTTCTGTTCCGCCGGCTCGGGCGATGCAGCCGTATTCTTCCAGTCCGCGCCGGTGATCATAGTCTATGGGTGCTCGAGCGGGTGTGTCGTCGCTGACGAGCTAGTTGTGGAGCCTCAACAGGTTGTCCTCGGTTAGAGCGAGGCGACTGATAGGTGTTTTGGACTTTAGGCTCCCGTGGGGACGGTGCCAATTGTATCTGTGCAGCCAGACCGGCAACTCTGCGGCGCGGTGATCTGAAGTCGGATAAGCGATGGCATAAGCCCATTCGCGCAGTGCTGTCTGGATGAAGCGCTCGGCCTTGCCATTGGTCTTGGGTGTATAGGGTCTTGTCCTGACGTGCTTGAGGCCGAGATCGCGGCAGGCCTTGGCGAAGGCCTTTGATCTGTAGCAGGAGCCGTTGTCGGTCATGACGCGGGCTATCGTGACGCCGAGGCTGGCGTAGTAGGCCACCGCCGCCTTGAGGAAGGCGATGGCGCTTTCTTTTTTCTCGTCGGGCAGGATCTGCGAGAAGGCGATGCGGGAGGCGTCGTCGATGCAGACATGGACGAACTCCCAACTGCTGCCGCGCGAGCTGGCATTGCCGGTGCGCTTGCCGGTAATGCGATGACCGATGCGCTCGAAACGACCGAGCTTCTTGATATCGATATGGATCATCTCGCCAGGATGCTCGCGCTCGTAGCGTCGGATCGGCTCGGCCGGTTCGATATCCCGCAACCGCGACAGTCCGGCACGCTTGAGAACCCGGCTAACGGTGGCGGGCGAGACGCCGACCTCATGGGCGATGTGCTTGCCGGTCCAACGTTGCCGCCGCAGCGCCATGATGCGCTCGGCGATCAACGCAGCGGTGGCCTGCGGCATATTGGCGGGCCGCGAGGAACGGTCGATCATGCCGGCCCGCCCTTCGGACTTGTAGCGCTCGACCCAGCGCGCCACGATCTTGGCCGACACGCCGTAGACACGCGCCGCATGGGCTTTGGAGAAAGCGCCTTCTATCACCGACAGCGCCATCTCCTCTCGACGCAGCGGTGTGAGACGGGCATTCTTATGGATGTTCATTCGGACCCTCCGGTGAGTGCTGAAGCTTGGTAACTCCAGTCTCCCCGGTCCGGTCCGAATGGACAACCTCCCGAAAGCTCACAGCTAGTCGTGCGGTTATATAGTTTCCGAGGATGGCCCGCTTGCATACCTGCCTGCCGGTAATCTCTAACCCTTGACTTAGGGCGATGGCTATCGGTTATGCGGCTTGAAAGCGAAGAGGTGGACCCTTCGTCGAGCGCCGGTACGATATGGAGTGCTGCTCCGGGCTAATACCCATCCAGACAGAGCGGAACCTTCTATCACGTCAGACGCTCGGACAGTTGCCAAACCCCGATTTCCTGGGAACTGAATTGTGCTCGCCACCGGGTCCATTTTGCCGGCGCGTCTGTGGTGCAGGCCCCGATCAGCCTGACCAATGGCACAGGAACGCTTCTATGACCGAGCACTGCGAATTTGTCAGCTGGCGAACAATTCCTTGTAGCCGCTCGTCACCATCCAGTTCGCACGGTCGAGATGACTACGAAGCGCCTTCCTGGCGCGCTCCGGTTCAAGTGCCGGATCAATGCCGAGGATCAGTTGGGCCATTTCCTCTTCGGGCGCCTCATCGGCTGAGGCGTCCAGGAGCCTCATATAGATGGTAAAGTGCGCCCTGTCGTAGGCGGTAAGACGGTCAGACCAAGGGACTTCGTCGAGCAGTGTTGAGCTTTGAGTCCTATCTGTTCCCGTTGATTGATTCATGTCTGCCGCGAACCTCGCATGTTGATCGCTGGATCCAAGGCAGAATATCCCAAAATGGGATAATCCGAAACGGGGATTAGTCGCTGAGCCGGTCTCTACCTGCCGGTTCACCTAAATGCCCAAATCTCTTCGATCTCCCCGCCACCAGCGGTTTCTGGCCCAGTTGATCTCACTGCGCAATGTCAAAGGGCTGACGCAGGCGCAGGTGGCTGAGAAGCTTGGTCGTCCGCAATCTTTCGTGGCGAAATATGAGGGTGGCGAACGGCGTCTCGATGTCATTGAGTTTCTCGACGTAACTGCGGCCCTCGATGCTGATCCGTGTGAGATTCTGTTGAGCCTGCGCACGTAGTGGGCGCCCGCGCCCATCACCGCGCGTGCCGTGTGCCGGTGGGTCGAGCCCCGATTTTCTTGGCTCTGGCGTCTCGACCATTCCGCTGCGCCTCCTAGCGCGTCGTTAGACTCTCGCAATTCGCTCTGTTTTGTGCCTTTCTCAGCAGGTGGCGCCGCATCCTTCTAGGCCCGCCGCGGCGTCCCGCAACCCTTAGCCAGCTGTGAGCTTTCAGTAGGTTGTCCATCCGGCCCTTCGGATGCGGTGCGGCTCAGACGGCGGACCCGTTCCTGTCATGATTCGCCGCCGCACCCATTCCTGGGAAGCAGCCATTGGCGAGCGGAGGACAAAATGATGAGACAGCGAAGCGCTGGGCCATCCGCGCTGTGGTGATACGTCGATGCATGGCGGTTGCGCGACTTCGTTGCTTGAAGCGAAGCGACCGCACCGCCCATTTCGTCAACTGGCGAACAAATCCTTGTAGCCGCTCGTCACCACCCAGTTTGCACGGTCGAGATGACTGCGAAGAACGTTGCGTGCGCGCTCAGGTTCGCGTGCCGGATCAATGCCGAGGATCACTTTGGCCATTTCCTCTTCAGTGGCGTTGTCGGCCGAGGCGTCCAGGAGCCTCATATAGGTTGTAAAGTGGTCCTTGTCGTAGGCTGTAATGCGGTCCGACCAGGGGACCTCGTCGGCGAACGGCGTGTTCGATCTGGGCTGCAACATCGCTAATTCTATCTCCGGCCAATGGACCCGCGAAGCCCTGTGCCTGCTAAATGTGGATTACATATTATAGTTGATAAACTCAAGCCGCCTGATCCGCTGGCTTGCGTGCATGGATATGCGCAAGTTGGTCGGACGGAATGTGCAGAGGATCAGGCAAAGGAAGCGCCTGACGCAGGAGCAGCTTGCGGAGATTTCCGGGTTCAGTCAGCAGTACATCAGCGGCTTGGAGAAAGGCCGAAGAAATCCGACAATTATCACGATCTATGAACTGGCATTGGCCCTCGGCGTCAGCCACATGGATCTGGTTCGGCCCGACAAACAGGCATGATACACCCGCCCTCCAAGTAGCTGGCCGCCTGATGGCGCGCGCCGGGTGCTCGTGAACCCAGGCTTTTCTTAGGGTCCCCCGGCAGCCCCTGCCATTTGGCTCGCCCTGGCCCGGCGCACCCTATTGGACAGTCGGCCGCTGCGGTTTTTGTCAGCCTTTCCTGGGGCGGTCGGCATTGCCTTTTAGGCCCGCCGCGGCCTCCCGCAACCTTCGCTCTCGCTTCAGGTCCTTCTCTTGGTTACGATCCTTCGGATGCGGTTCGCCTCTTTCAGCGGGCCTAATCGCTTTCTGCCGCCCACCCCACGGGGACAGCCACGCGAGACTAGTATGGAGCGTTGCGGTTAGCGCACGAACAGCAAAGGAACTGAAAAAACAGGCAACTGTCGAAGCATGGCTGAACCAGCCATCGTGTCGGCATCTTGGAGCCGCGTGTTCGCCTTGAGGCCCTGCCGGTAGGATCCCTGCAGTTGAAGTCATTGTCGGCATTCTGACAACAATGGACATGAACCGCCGAACTATCAAGGCGACCAGGTTGTTGTCTAGCAATGGTTTTCCGAATCGGCACGGCACTTGCGTTACCAAAAACAAGTACGCCGCGGCACGGATCGCCCAAGAGGCTGAACGACCTGATCTGTTTGACCCTCGCAGCAGGGGTGGATGGCTAACACAAAGGAAACTTTGAAGGTGGACGTTTTCGAAAGTTCTCCAATACCTGTCAGGAAAACACGGACGCCATCTTTCTCGGTGGATCTAGCCTTGCTGGGAGTCGCATTCGTTTGGGGGGCGAGCTATCCGGTCGGGAAAGGCGCACTGTTCTACGCGCCGGTTTCGATACTTGTTCTTTATCGCTTCCTGATTACTACGATCATTACGGCAGTGGCTGCAAGACATGAGATCGCATTGGTCTCCTGGGGCGATTTCATCCGCGGCTTCGCATTGGGAACAATACTTTTTTGCATCTTTATTGCTGAAACTTACGGCGTTGCATCGACAAGCGCAATGAACACGGCCTTGATCATATCGCTTTGTGTGATTTTCACGCCGAGCATCGACTATGGGCTATCACGGCGACTTCCACCTACGGGCATTTTGGCAAGTGCTGCCATAGCGTGCATCGGTGTCGGCATTCTCACTGGCGGGATCAGCAGGTTCAGCCCGGGTGACGCGCTTGTCTTGGGGGCCGCGATTCTGCGAGCGGTTATGGTCGTTTCCACCAAACGCCTTCTGGCCGGCCGGCAGATTTCATCTGCAGCCCTGACGGCCATCCAAGGATCGACGGTGGCAACACTTACTTTCGTTTTGGCCGTCGCTCAGTTCGGAATTTCAGGCCTTGTTGTGAGGGCCACCCTTCAGTTTTGGGGCGCTGTTGCCTTCCTTGCACTCTTCTGCACCCTCGCTGCATTCTACATTCAAAATGCCGCAGTGAGAAAATCCACACCGACACGGGTTGGCTTCTTGATGGGAACAGAACCTTTTTTTGGTTTCGTTCTAGCGCACCTTCTTCTGAATGAGCCTTTGACAGTACCGAGCTTGATAGGCGCAGGCCTCGTCCTCGCTGCGACGTTTGCTGGCATCTGGTTTGAGAGCAGGACATCCAAATGAACCCCATCTTGGCTTCCACCAAACCCGCCATCGGCGGCATTTCGAGTTTTGAAGATCTGGAGGCTTTTCCGGACCGAACCGCACCAGTTGCAACCATGTTCAGCGGCGGTCTCGACAGCACCTATCTTCTCTACAAGCTGCAAAGCCTTGGCTTTGCGAACATTGAAGCTGTCGCAGCGGATGTCGGAACGCGCATCGATCAGCCTTTGTTGGAACGGACGGCAGCCATGTTCGGCGCGCGCTTTGTCTGCCTCGAAGGGCGGGATGCCTTTGTCGAACAAGGCGTGAAATCAGCCATTCGAGCCCACGCCAAGTACCTTGGCATCTATCCGTTGAGCAGTTCGTTGAGCCGTCCCATAATCGCATCTTTGGTTGTTAATCATGCTAGGTCAATCAACTCACGGCTGGTTCTTCATACAGCAAACCTTTCTCAAAACAGTCTTCCGCGCCTTAACAATAGCATTAAGCGCTCAGGATTTTCCGGCAACTTCGGCAGTCCGTATGAATGCTCTGTGATATCCCGACAACAGAAGACCTCCGACCTGTCCAAGTGTGGAGCGACTTTTGTGGCGGACCGCACGTGGAGCGCGGACGAAAACCTCTGGTGTCGGGAATTCGAGTCGGGGCCTTTGGAAGATCCCGAGAACTTTTCCATCCCCGAGGAGGCATTTGCTTGGACGCGCCACATTCCCGCAGAGCAGCCGGTAGAGATCAAACTCGGGTTTGCAGACGGAAGTCTCGTGTCAATTGATGACCGTGATGTTGCATTGGTCGACGCAATCCCGTTCCTGAATAACACGGTCGGCAAATTCGGGCACGGCCGCTTTGTCGGGCTTGAACACATCACAACCGGCCAAAAGGTTCTCGAAGTCCGCGAGGCCCCTGCCGCGGCCATTATCTTCGACGCGCTGCGTCACCTCGAAACCGCTTCTCTTGACGTGGCATCAATCGTTTTGAAGCAAGGGCTTGAGCAAGCCTGGTCCCAAGAGGCGGTTTCAGGTGCATGGGGCAGTACTATTCACCAGATGTGCGAACGGGCCATTGCATCCGCCCTCGAGGGCGTTAGCGGGAGCGTCAGCTACATAGTCGATCACACACGCTTTTTACCTCGGTCGATCCGAGCCAGGACGCCGAGATACATTAGGGACCGCGACCTTTGGGAATACCAAGCCGCAACCCACATAGCGTTGTCCAAAGCGTTCCGTCCTCGCCAAGTCACCAAAAGGGAGACACCCGTGGAAAACAACGCACCCCAGGCGCCGGCCAACCTCAGTCAACAATGCACTGACGGTCTGGTGACAAATGGATGGTGGTTTTCAAAAGGCGAGCGCGCCGAAGCCTGCTTTGGCATCGAAATTGATGCAGCCTGGAAGAACTTTGCTGACCATTGGAATCGACTTCTTCTCGATGAATACATGCGTGACGGCGGAACATATCGTTACCGGCGCTATAGCGCTTTTGAATATGACGCGACTGACGGAATCTTTAGGCTCCTACCCCACGCCCCCTACGAACAATCAAAAAGTGTCAATCATCTGAATGGCGGCTTCAAGCGCCACTTCGAGCCCCTTGAAAACTCCTTTATAGACCATCCCGTCTTAGAAAAGATTCTGACAGGTTTCTGCAGAATTCTATGTGAAGCCGCCCGACATGATCGTTGGAATATCAAGATCCATCCCTACCGGATTGTCGCGCGCGATGGTGTAAATGGCAAACCGGCACCCGAGGGCCTTCACCAGGACGGGGTGGACTTCATTGCTTGCTATATGATTGGGCGGGTCAACGTCACCGGCGGCATGAGCATGATCACCGACGCCTCAAAGGAGTTCCTCGGCGAGGTCGAAATGAACTCCCCGAATGATTTTGTGATCTGCAACGACCGCGAAACCTTTCACGATGTATCGTCGATTGTGGCCGAAAACCTGAAAATGCCGTACGCTTATCGCGACGTCCTTGTGATCGCCTTCGAGAAATTATAACGCCCAGCGCGCCGAGAGCATTTTCAACAAGGTTCAATACTGCTTGGTATCCTCTCGGGTGTTCCTGGTGCGGGAACAATGCAGGATTAATTTCTTGCATCTAAACACCTAGATAGCAGTTTCGCCTCTCTGGTATGATGGTTTTTGGCCTCGCGGATCTCGCGTAATACGAATGACCGTGGACACCCCCGATCTTCGCAAGAAAGTGAGAAATTATCCTCATGCTGTCCGACGAGGTGGTCTGCGGCTTCGGAGGCACCGGGAACTGGTTTGGTAGCCAGACATTTGGGATGGAACCGGACATGCTCTCGATCGCCGGGGGGCTTTCATCCGGTCACCTGCCCATTGGCGGCGTCATTATCTCGACAAGATTTATCAATGCGCCGCTGACGAGGCCCACAAGGTCGGCGTGTTCGGTCACGGTTTCACCTACTCCGGTCATCCGGTGATAGCGGCCGTCGCCGCCGAGGCGATCAGGATCTACAGCGAGATCGATTTCGTGACCCAGGCGCGTCGTCTCGGCGATCACTTGCATGGAGCCCTCGCGGACGCGCTCGGCGACCATCCGCTTGTCGGTGAAGCCCGCGGCCGCGGCTTCATCGCGGGGGTTCAGATCGTCGAGGATCGTGCGCCCGTCGCGTCTTCGCGCCCGAGCTGAGGATCGGCGATGTCGAGCGGCGGTGCCGCGAGCACGGCGTCATGATCCGCAATATGGGAGAAGTGCTTGGAATCTGTCCGCCCTATATAATCACCGAAAGCGAGATCGACCCCTTGGTTGACGGCATTCGTTCTGCACTCGACGGCGCCGCTGCTGCGAATTCCCGGGTCGGTCGGGTGGCATGAGTTCCAGCATTAAGACCGACTGCTTCACTTCAGTGGATATTATCGAGCAAACGCTCACCCGAGGGGTGCACTTCATCCGTGTCCGGTACAAAACGTCACCCATGTCTCAGGTCGGGCACGCCGCTCGCCAACGACACCGAGTTCGGCCTCGCGGCCTACTTCTACACCGGCGATCTCGGTCGCGCCTTCCGCGTGATGGAAGGACTGAAGTACCGGCGTCAATGAAGGCCTGATCACCACGCCGGAGGTGCCGTTCCGCGGCGTCAAGGAATCGGGCCTCGGCAAGGAAGGCGGCCTCCAGGGCATCGTGGATTATCTCGACACCAAACATGTCTGCATCGGCGGTCTCGGCGTCTAGTGGTTCCCGCCTGACATAGGAGTCCAATCAGAGATTCCCTTTCTGGCCTGCGCGTGCGAGTCTGGCGCATGCGCACAGGAAGATCGTTCACCGTTTCGTCGGCCGATCGCGTCCGTCTGACGGCGCTGATCAGGGATCGCAACGCCCCGCAAAAGCATGTCTGGCGCGCCGAGATAGTGCTTTTGCCCGCCGACGGCGTCGGCACCGGCGAGGTCATGCGCCGCATCGGCAAGTCGAAGACCGACGTCTGGCGCTGGCAGGAGCGCTTTGCCGCGGAAGGCTGTGACGGGCTGCTGCGCGACAAGACGCGACAGTGGCGCATTCCGCCGCTCGGTCCCGATGTCGGCGAGCGCGTCGTGGCACTGACGCTTGCCGATCCGCCGGGCGAGAGGACCCACTGGACCGCCGACATGATGGCGCAAGCCGCCGCAATCAGCGCCAGCGCCGTCAGGCGCATCTGGAAGGCGCATGGTCTCGCACCCCACCGCTGGCGCCAGGTTCAAGCTCTCCAATGATCCGAAGTTCGTCGACAAGTTGCGCGCCGTCGTCGGCCTCTATCTCGATGCGCCGGCCCATGCCATCGTTCTGTCGGTCGATGAAAAGAGCCAGATCCGGCGCTCGACCGCACCCACCCGGCCTGCCGATGAAGAAGGGGCGGCTCGGTACGATGAGGCACGACTACAAGCGCAACGGCACCACCACCCTGTTCGCCGCCCTCAACGTCCACTATTGTCCCGTTGACGAGAATATCATCTTAGTTGCTTGTAAAAATTTGTTCTCCACTTCCGTCTCCATCGTATCTCAGTCAACGCGATGGAGCAGGAAATGACTACAAACATTGTGAAACTGGAAGAAGGCAGGGCAATCGGCTCTAATCGTGACGTGCCGCTGTCAGATCATGAGGCGGAAGCCCTAGGGCATCTTGCGGTGGCGCTGAGTGGCATTTCGACGACCATTCGGTCCGCCGCCTACAAACACGCGCTAAACTCTAGTCACGCGATGAAGCCCCTAAAGGAGACGGAGGACGCGCTTACCGACTACGACGCCTTGGCGAGGGCGGCGGGCCGAAAGCAGCCGAAAGCGGCGGAGGAGGACGACAGGAAGGGGGACGCCCTAGCGAGAGAGGCCGCCGCACAGGTCAGCAGGGTCGATCAGACCCGATCTTCCCGCTGGAGCAGACCGCGAAGGGTACCGGTGGCATCAACGGACTACGTTCGGCAGGTGGTCATGGCAGATAGTCAGCTTGGAGCAGTGTCGGCACTGGTAAACGCGCGGCGAGTGGCTCCAGAACGCTTCCATGCTTCTGTTCCCAGTGTAGATAATAATCCGGATGCTCCGCTTCTGACCTCTTTTTCGGACTATCTGAGCAGGGTGTGCGGACTGGAGTCAAAGTCCCGCGAAGGCGTTCTCCTGGGCAGCCGCCGCTTTCTGGATTGGTTCCATCACCACCATTCCCGGCCAAGCCCTCGGCGCGTTGACGGCTGAGCATGTCCTTGCCGCTGTCGAACATCGGCTGTCACTATCGGCGACCTCCGGTACCCGCACCGGCAGCAACTTCTCACATCGTATTGGGCTGGCCACCACGACCAGAATCTCGCGCGCGTCGTCCCCAGGACGCCCCACTGGCGTTTGGCTCATCTAACCCTCGAACTCGGCTACGGCCCGTCGACGGTCTTCTTCACATGGGTCGGATTCGACGAAATGGACGAGGTCACAGGCGACGGCCATGCTGAACTGCTCGACGACGGCTCCATCGACATCACCTTCTATCACAACGGCGACGAGGCAATCCTCAAGGCCAAACGGGACACTTCTTCAACGGCCTGCTAGGAGATCCGTGTTCGCCTTGCGCTGACAAAGAAGCTCACACATGACGTCCGGGAGACGATGCTGGCAAATGGTCTGGCTGAAGCATTCCACCCACAATACCAAAGCCCGTCCCGATCCAAAGCGCTTCTAAGCACTCCACCTCAGGCGCAAGGCCGGTTGGCCAGTGCATCTTCTTGGTCCGCCGGAAGAGAACCCCGCCCGACAATAGCTTCATGAGGTCTTGCGCTGCAGTGTCGACCGTAAAAAAGGGCGCGCGAGGCGCCCTTCATTTAAACCGGCAGTCGGGAAGCAGACTTCACTCTGATATTCAAAAGCGGTAGGTGACACCTGCGCCTATCAGCCAGGGATCGAGCTCCGCCTTCCCCGTCAGCTTCGCGCCGGTCACCGTGACGTCGAAGTCCGGCTTCAGGAAAAGCTTCTTCACGTCGAAGTTGAGGCCCCAGTGCTGGTCCACCATGTAGTCGAATCCGACCTGCAGCGCCGTGCCGAACGTGTTCTTCACCTTGAGAGCATCAGCGCTGCCAGTGTCCTGGTTGTAGAAGATCGTGTAGTTCACGCCGGCGCCGACATAAGGCTTGAACGCGCCGAGATCGGTAAAATGGTACTGCAACGTGAGTGTCGGCGGCAGCAGCCAAACTTTGCCGATGTTGCCCAACCCTCCGATCGTCCCTTGGCCCGCGATGTTGGCATAAGTGGTACCGAGTATGAGTTCGGCGGCGATGTTGTCGGTGAAGAAATACGAGATATCGAGTTCCGGCGTCACCGTGTCCGAATACGAAAGACCGGAGCCGGGAAGCGTATCAACGTAGCCCAGATCTTTCGTAACGACGCCCAACGCCCGCAGGCGGACCTGCCAAGGGATTGGCGCTTCGGTGACCGAGGCTCCCGTCTCCGCCAGGACGGTCTCTGCTTGCGCAGGCTCCGCGGCGACGGCCTGCTGTCCCACCATGATCAGGGCCACCGCCGCTGCTGTTGCCCGCGCTACGCCCATTCGCGTTCTCGCCATGAGATTCACTCCTTGATGTTCAGAAAGGATGCACTGCACTATTTCGTCTCCTGCTCGAATGAATTGTTGATGGACCTCAAATGCCCCTCTTGCGTTGCAACGCGTTCCGCCGTCTCCGGAGGGTGATCGTTGAAGCCGATTGCGCTGCGGAGAAAATTGGTGCCTAGACTGATGAATGCGGCTTGCTCCCGATTGTCCTCGCCGCAGCCGTGCCCGCCTGCGCTGGCCTCGTAGAAGTAAGCGGGATAGCCAAGAGCCTGCAGTTTTGCGGCCATCTTGCGCGCATGGCCCGGATGGACGCGGTCGTCGCGTTTCGTGGTGGCGATCAGGATAGGCGGATAGGGCTGTCCCGGCGCTGCGGCGTGATAGGCGGAGATTTCCTTCAGGAAAGCCCAATCGTGAACCTTGTCCGGATCGCCATATTCGTCGATCCAGCTCGCGCCCGCCAAGAGCTTGGTGTAGCGACGCATGTCGATAAGCGGTGCTGTGCAGAACAGAGCCCCGAAATGCTCAGGATAGCGGGTCAGCATGTTTGCGATCAGCAGGCCGCCATTTGAGCCACCCTCGGCGGCAATCCGCCTCGGCAGGGTGATGCCCCTTCGCACGAGGTCGGAGGCAACGGCGGCGAAATCGTCGTGGGCGAGACGCTTGCCCTCCCTGCGCCCGGCTTCGTGCCAGCGGGTGCCGAACTCGCCGCCGCCGCGGATGTTCGCCTCGACACACGTGCCACCGCGCTCGAGCCACAGCTTGCCCAGCGGGGAGTTGTAGTAGGGCAGGAATGATACGCCGAACCCGCCATAAGCGGAAAGGTGAATCGGAGCATCTCCGTTCCCGTTCGCCGGACCAACCTGCGTATAGGGGATCAGCTCATGATCGATAGAGACTGCCTCGTGGCGCGTGACCACCAGTCCGGATGCATCGAAATTCTCCGGGCTGCGCTTCAGGATTGCTGAAGCGCTGAGAGACGGCGCGGCATTCAGATCGAACAGCAAGAGCTGCGGCGGCGTGATCGGATCCTGAGCACAGATCAGGACCTCTCCATTGGTCTCGTGAACTGCCGCATCGAATGACCAGACGTCGACAGTACCTTCGGCGGGCAGGGTGTTCAGGACTCGGCGCGTCCATTCCTGGTGGCCGGGAGTGAACATCTCGAAACGCGGTGCGAGATTGACGAGGTAAGAGATAATGAGCTTCCCGTCATTCCAGAAGAATGACTGCATGGAGCGCCTTTCCCCTGGTTGAAACAGGGTCTCAAAACGGCGTCCGCCGGCGAGGAAAGTGGAAAGCGAGATGACGATCAGCGCGTCGGCGGGATGGGTGGTGCCTCCCACCGTCCAGGGCTTGCGCGGCCTTACCGCCAGCCAGTCGCCGAAGACCCGCCACGACGCGTCGCGAGGAAGATCGATCTGCCTCCTCGGCCCGCTCCTATCGCCGATCCAGCTGATCTTCTCGAAGAAGGCCGGCTGCTCGATGAACCAAAGGCGCTCGCTGCGGCCGGTGCGGTCCGAATGACCAGACACTTGGAAGCTTTCGAACCCGGCCTCGAAGATTGCCGGCGTGGTGAGGGGATCCGCGTCACGCTTCCACAGTCGAACTGTGCGCGCATAGCCGGAGCGGGTGGCCATGCCATTACCAAGCGCACTGGAAAGCAGAAGCGTGTCAGGGTCCAGCCAATTAACGTAGCCTTTGGCCTCGGGGAGGTTGAAGCCGTCGGCGACAAAGCTCAGAGAAATCAGGTCGAATTCGCGATGCACGACCGCGTCGCTGCCGCCGCGCGACAGGCGCAGAACGGCTCTTTCCCGTCTCTCCGGCTCGATGGACGCGCCGTCCCAGATCCAGTCCTCTCCGTCGCTAGCCGCGAGAGCATCCAGATCGAGCAGTAGCTCCCATTGGGGATCCGCCTTCATGTAGGCGGCAAGGGTGGTCCGGCGCCACAGTCCGCGTGGATTACCGTCATCTCGCCAGTAATTGTAGAGGTACTGACTACGGCGCGCGATCAGGGGAAGATTGTCGCGATTGTCGAAAATGGCTGTCAGAGCCGCGCGGTCGCGCTCGAACTGCGTTCCACCGAAGTGCTTCAGAGTCCTTGCCGATTGGCCGGCGGCCCAGGCAAGTGCCCGCTCGCCCTCTACATCTTCAAGCCAGACATAGGGATCGTCGTCGGGAGCATCAAGCGTTGGACGGACATCAAATGCGTTCATGTCCGGACAGCCTTCAGAAAGAAGGGATAGAGGCTTCCGTCGGCTCGGGAACGCTCAGTGTCGGTAGCGGCGCCCACATGTTCGAAAAGCGTGATCATTGATGAGTTCTTCCAGTCGGTGCGGCATCGCAGTGCTTTTGCGCATAGGGCCGCAACCTTCGTGCCAACTGGGAAAATCGTTTCGGAACAATGCGATCGCTCTGGAAGCGTTGTGTCACATGTCCGACATCGTCGAGAATCCGACAACGAGTGCTCCTCCTAATCACCGGATCAACCTCCGGCGCCAGTCGTGGACACTGTGCAGAACTCGAGAAGTGAAGCTCATTGGAGTGAACCTGGTTGACGCCCAACATCTTCGCTCTGGAGCGCTTCACGCACACGGATTCATGGCAGACACCATGATGCGATCGATGCTGTTAGAGACCAAGCTGGCTGCGCCTGTGAGTTTCAGCCGCCAGCTGGAAGCAGCGGAGTTCTGAGGAGAAGGGTGGGGGGCCCAAGCCCTGCCGCAATCTTGGCCTGCACCGTCCCCTTGATTGTTGTGGGTCAACGTCTGCCTGCCCGCTGAATTTGGCACGCCTTACACCTACGTCACGACCAAGACCTTCCTGTTGCACTTCGGCCTCGACACACTGCGGGATTTGCCCGATTTCGAGGCGATTGAGGTTGCCGCGCTGCTCAGCAAGGAGAAGCTGCTGGCGGGCGATACTCCCATCGGGCTGGTGAGTGGTGGAGGAGGTGAGGAGCGACACTCCAAGGCCAGGACGGGCTAGCGCAGCAGATACATGGAAGTAATCGCTTGATATGAGCGGTTGAGAGTCGAATCAGGGAACTATGCGATCACTATCGATAAGAGGTGGCAATATCGATCGTGATTGTATCGGGCCACTCTACGGCGAAGGAGGCGGCAACTTGTGTCTCCGACCCGAAACGATTACCTTGCGGCCATTATGAGCAAGCATTTGGCATCCGTCTTGACGACGTGAACGCGCCCTGCAGCGTACAGCTGGACGACGCGGCGCTGGCCGATTGCTTTGCGGATCTCGATTTGGCCAAGCAGCATCCCGCTCATGTCAGCGCCTTTCTCGGCGAGGTCCCTCTCGCCCAGCAAGTCGAGTTCGCAACCGCGCACCACATTCGCGGTCGACGAGATGAAGGCTTTTGCCGCCAAGTTCTCTGCCTGGTCCGGCGAAAGCTATCCGCTCGCCGCATAATGGCTGGACATGATAGCCGACGCCCGTCCCGAATGGCGGCGGCTTTTTCGTATTATATCGACCTGATCGACAAGATGCGGCGGAACAGGGGTCCACGTGCGATGCGGCCAAAGCGGATCCAGCTCTCGAGCGCGACTACGGGGTAGGTGTGGTCGCTGGAGCCGCGGCCGACCTCGACCTCGCGCCAGCCGGTCTTGCCGCGCAGGGTGACCAGCAGCCCTTGCCGTCAAAAATCTCGATCCAGCTGGCGCCATCGCTGTTGTCGTCGCGCATGACGTCGAGACCGACGATCTCGGAGCGCCGCAGGCCGCCGCCACAGCCCAGGAGCAAAATAGCGCGGTCGCGCAGGCCCTGAGGTCGTGGCCGAGCGTGGCGATCATCGCCAGCAGATCGTCGCCAGGACCGCCTCTTTCTGCCGCGGTGGCTTTGCGTGCTTGCGGCGAATGCCGGCAAGAACCTTATAGATATGCCGCTCCGCGCGGTCCAACGGCCGGCCGCGCTGGGTAAAGTTCCAGGCGAGGCCGGAAAGCCGCCGCTCGATGGTCGCAAACTAAAGGGCAGGGGCGCCACGCTTCGGATCGCCGGCGGCGGTGCCCGAGGCACAGGCGCTGATATTGAGCCTGATCACCTTCGAGCCCGGAGGCAGGGGATCGAAGCCAGCGCGCCGGCACCAGGAGGAAAAATGCCGCCAATCCTTGGGGTAGGCGTCGCGCGTGTTCTCCGAGGTGGCGTTGTAGCCCCTCGCGGTCTCGACCAGTTCCTGGACATGCGCCGGGACTCTTTGAGCCGGGTCTCCATCTCCTTGTAGAGCTTGTCAAGCTCGCCATCGACTGGCTTCAGGTCGTCGATTGAACATTGCGTCATCATAGGCTTTGTGCCTTGTTGTAGCAGGCATCGTCCGTTCGCGCGGCGGACACAGACATCACCGTCGCTGAGCCGAGAACGACGGTAAAAGAAAATGCACTCACTGACTTCATAACCAATCTCTTTTGCGGGTGATTTAGAAACGGACGCCGAGCTTGGCGCTGAACCCGTGTGTCTGGGCATCCGAGGCGATCTGTCCCTGATAGGCGATGCCGAACGTCGCGTTCTCGGTGATGTTTACGTCAAGCCCAGCTTCGAGCAGAGCTGCGTTCTTTGCGATCGGCACGCCCTTGATGGCGAAGGAGGAACCGCCAGCAAAGGCAAGAGCGGTATCCGGCCTGACGTCGCCGAAGGCGTGGCGCCAGCCAAGACCGCCGCGCGCGGTAGCAGTCACGGTGCCGAGGGTCAGTACCGTCGACGCACGCAGACCTAGCGTGGTAAACGCCGTGTCGCTCGAGCGATCCCCGCTCGACAAGGCGGCTGCGCCGCCATTCTCGGTGAAGCCATCGGCGTCAAAATTCACATAAGCGAGATTAGCGTAGGGCTCGAAGGAAGCCGAAGCCGTATTGATACGGTAGCCGAGCTCGCCAAAGGCCTGGAACGTGCCGGCGTCGTAATCGGCCGAAAGGCTGTCGGCGAAGCCTGGAAAGACCACGGACCTGCCGGTCTCGATGCTGTGCCAGGTATAGGCAAGGCCGGAACGAAAACCGAGATTGCCGTTCTGCGTGCCGGCAAAAAGACCGAGATGGTAATTCTCGCTCGAGCCCGACGACGCGCGATCGTCCGCCTCCAAGGAGGTATGGCTGTAGCCGCTGATGAGGCCGAGCCGCCAGCTTTCGCCGACAGCCGCGTCACCGCCAGCCAGAAAGCCGCCTGTCGAGTGATCGAGACCGGCGGCATTGCCGTCGCTGTCGAGATGACCCCAGGCGCCGAAGCCACGGCCCCATACGGCGAAATTCTCACTCGTTGCCGGGGCCAGTTCCAGACCACCCAGCCCATAAGTCATCACCGGAACGCTGGAGGCACCGACGCCGTCGAACGCCGCACGGATCCGTTCGCTCGCGGCATCGCGTACAGAATGACTGTCCTCGATGAGGCCGCTATGAATGGAAGCATGAACCTCGCCTGATAGCATATCGAAAGCGTTGCGGGCTTCCGGCGCCGTCAGGAACAGGATGTTGTCCTGGATCGGATTACCGCTTCCAAGCGCCTGAGCCGCTGCGGCGACCGAGCGTTGATTGAAGGTGCTGGCTACATCGGCAAACGCCGTCGATGTGCGGCTGATATCGAGATAGACATTGTTGGCATCGTAGACGAGCTGGAAATCGACGAAGGGCGTCGCGTCTGTCGCCAGAGCCCCCGTCAGCCCGCCATAGGTGCCGCTTACGCCGCCTGCTGCGGAGAGCAGAGTATATCGGGCATCGACCGATAGCGTTCCCTGCCGCAGCAGCTCGATCTGCGCGCCGCTGTCGATCGCCGCTGCTCCGCCAACATCGATGAGATCGGACGACCTTGCGAGGTCGACCTGATAGATCGATCCGGACTGCTGCGCGAAATCGCCCGTGACAGTCAGTGTGGTGACGATCCTGCTCGGATCGGTCGCACTGCCAGGAGCGACCGTGCCGCCCTCGGAAATGGTGACCGCACCGTAGGTGCCGCCGCCTGCGACGACACCGCCGCTGTTTGCGATAGCCGTGCCCCCGATCTGCCCGTCATTCCCGAGAAAGCCGGACGTGGTCGCATCATGGGAAAGCACACCTGTATCGGCAAGCAGCAATCCCGCGCCGGAACCGACCGTCGTCATGCCGGAAAAATTGTTCTTTCCGCTCAGCGTTTGCACGCCACCGGCAACGAATAGTTTGCCGCCCATATTATTGTTATCAACGTCGAGGTCGTTGATGCTGCCGGCGAACGTGTCGTTCGAATCCGTTAGCACCAGGGTACGCTTGCCCAGTTCGACCGTTCCGCTGCCACTCAGGCTACGAATACGGGCATCGTTGTAGGCGTCGGAGATTCCCCAATAGTCGCTGCCATTTCCATGTTCGGAGATATCGAACGTGCCGTCTGCAACGACTTTCGCTGACCGTTGGATGTTGCCGAGCCCCGCAAGCGAGAGATAGGCATCCTGAGCAATATTCGTCTCGCCGGTGTAGGTGTTGACATTCGTCATCCGGACCACCGTCTTTGTATCAAGCGTCAGCGATCCGGAGCCGGAGACGACACCCGCTATGCCGAACCCGCCCTCATTCCCCATGCTCGTCGTGATCCTGCTCAGACCGGTCCCTTCGGGTGCGGATGAATCGGTAGAGAAGTTGCTGGCAGTGACGAAATGTGACGTATAAGCGGTATACTTCTTCTCCAGATCGAAAATGACCGATCTGTTTTTGAAGAAGTCAAGACCGGCAACAAAACTGGTCTGGTCATTGGGTTGTTCCGTCGTGCCGCTGGTGTAGGTGAAGTCGATATTGTCCAGCCTTACCGGATCGCCATCCGTTCCTGCGATTGTAACGCTCGGGATGTTGCCCGATGCGCTTACGATCTCGCGTTGCTCATTTCTCCGAACATTTTTAAGTTTGACGCCCGCATCCTGAAATTGCTTCAGCATCGCATCACTGATCTCCAGACTGCCACCGCCCGGTGTGCCGGTGTCGAGCAATACCGCGGTCTTGTTGGGGTCGGTGATTGGTGGGGCTCCATCCTTAACCGTGTACTGCAGATTGTAGCTGCCTTCGTATTCGGTCGAGGCATTGGCGCCAGAGCCAGGAAAATTCTGATAAGAATCCTGATCTTTTTCCTCGGGTTCTCCCCATGGCATGGCATTAGTATATTGGGCCCGGAGGCTTGGATTGAGGTTGACAATCGTGCAGGGGGAACAGCCAGGCGTTTGGTCGCTCTCGGAATCCGGATTCACATTGGCGGAGACCACGTAGCCAGACCTGGTGACACTGCCCATCATGCCCCAGACACTTGTCTTGCCAAGAAAATCGCCGGCCCCGAATGTACCTGCGAAATCGCCGCCTTCGTCTGCCATCTTGCCAGCGGTCATTTTCGCCCGCTGCTCCTTATCGGCGTGATAAGGTTCTTGGAGATCCTGACCATACATATCTTTAAGTCCATCCGTCACGGATCCCGGCGTGCACTTAAGATTGTTGTCCTTGCAATACGCATGGGTATAGACAAAATCGAGAATGCGAGCAGCCCGGTATTTCTTATCGCTTACAGACGGCCCGTCGATTGTTATCTTTTGATCTGGATCGACATATGTAAATTTATCAATTTCCACGTTCTGAAGCTTATTACCATACGTTCCGTCCCCGTACGTATATACGTAAGGCGTGTCGGCAATCGGGCGGACCCCGGTCACCTCTGACCCGATCTGCGTGTTGAGCTGGTCCGAGCCCGTGTCGAATACGTATCGCTGCGCGTTGCCATTGTTGATCTTGGCCCAGATGCCCAGGCGGTCATGGCCTTCCCCGACATACTCCAGCGGGATCGAAATCGGGTCGTCGGCCAACGCTTCTCCAGTTGGAAATGCTACCAGACCCACCCCGAGAGACACAGCCGGCAGGAATACCGTCGTCATCGCGGTGGTTGCCGCCAGAAAGTTCTTTGTCCTGAAACAAGCCTGCATACCTGGTCCTCGAAAAAGTCTCGCAAACTGATTGTTCATTGGAACGGCCTCCTGAATTGTTTAACGAGACCCTTTATGGCGGCCCTGGCTGACAACAGCCTGAAAGCTGCAAGCGGCCTGCGAGAATGGGGCGATCCTGAATGACGACAGGTGCTGTCAACAATGGATGAGTGCTCGGCCTGAAAGCTGAGCACGCTTTATGCTCAGGCTGCTGACAAGGCCAAAGCAGCGTAAGTGCGGAGTGAAATCCAAGGTCCACATGGGTCGTCGCGCTTCCCGTGCGCCTGGGAAGGCGCCGGCCCGGCCAAGCTTTCCCAGATCGTCCGGATGGCGCACAAGATACCGGTTCAGGTCGATCGAGATGGAGGCCGAGGCGTATGCCAAGGCGGTCGACTGCCTGACGAAAGATCAGAATGCGTCGCTGGCGCTCTACGATTTCCGCCGGCAGCGAGCTCAGCTCCTGCCGGGCATCCGTGTTTACTGGCGACGAGACACAAGATGTGCCCAAATTGCCACCAGACCGTCACCTGCGATGAGTTTCGGCAACTGATTTTGTCCTTTCAATCGTCGCCACTTCCTGGCCGCGGCCAACATGGGCCACTCGAAGGCAGCAGACTGGCGGCTATATGGACGGGCTGTGAGCCCGCACCGGAGACATTGGCGAAATCTACGATCTCTATAGCAACGTCAAGGAGAAGCGCGAGGTGTTGCAGATGTGGTCAAATCACATCGAATGGCTGATCAAGCAGGCTGCGGATGACGCTCTGGCGGCGTAGCTGCTGGCATGGGCGGAAGATGC
>NZ_RZRQ01000200.1:0-11364 GCF_003997785.1 Mesorhizobium sp. M7D.F.Ca.US.004.01.2.1
GTATCTGACCGAAAACGGCTTTCGCGTCACCGTCGCCGGCAATGCAGGCGAAGCCAGGCGCAAGCTTGCCGGCCTCGACTTCGACCTTCTGGTGCTGGACGTCATGATGCCTGGCGAGACGGGCGTCGACTTGACCAAGTCGCTGCGGGCCGAAAAGAACGTACCGATCCTGATGCTGACGGCGCTGTCGGAGACCGACAGCCGCATCTCAGGGCTGGAGGCCGGCGCCGACGACTATCTGCCAAAACCCTTCGATCCGCGCGAGCTGATCCTGCGCATCAACAACATCCTGCGCCGCGGTGGCCCTGCCACCACGCCCAAGGTCGAGCAGCTGGTCTTCGGCCCCTACACCTTCCAGATCGCCAGACGCGAATTGAAGCGTGGCGGCGAGGCGCTGAAGCTGACCGACCGCGAGCAGGAGATCCTGGCGATCTTCGCCGCGCGGGCAGGCGAGACGATACCCCGCCACGAGCTTGTCGGCGACGATTCGGAAGTCGGCGAGCGCACCATCGACGTCCAGATCAACCGGCTGCGCCGCAAGATCGAGCGCGATCCGTCCAATCCGGTCTGGCTGCAGACCGTACGCGGTATTGGGTATCGGCTCAGCGTGGAATAGAATGCCGCCTGCGGCTGGCTGAACGGCTGCGGGCAAGCGAAAAGAGCGAATGGCAACCACGGAACTGGAACAGCCGGGCAATGGCGGCTTGAGCGCACGCGCCACGCGGACGCTGAAGGCGGTGCCGCGCGCTTGGAACCGCTTCTGGCGCCTCGTCTCGCTCTACATGCCAAAGCGGCTCTATGCCCGCTCGCTGATCATCGTCATCGCGCCGATGATCCTTCTGCAATCGGTCGTCGCCTTTGTCTTCATGGAACGCCATTGGGCAACCGTGACGCAGCGCCTGTCGCAGGCCACCGTGCGCGACATCGCCGCCATCATCGACCTGATCGAAACCTATCCGCGCGACGCCGACTACACCAACATCATCCGCATCGCCCAGGACCGCATGCAGCTGAAGGTCGACCTCTTGCCGCCCGACCCGCTGCCCGCGCCCGGCCCAAAGCCGTTCTTCTCGATTTTGGATGATGTTCTGTCGTCCGAGATCACGCGCCAGATCAATCGACCGTTCTGGATCGACACGGTCGGCAATTCCAACATCGTCGAGGTGCGCGTCCAGCTCGAGAACAAGGTGCTGCGCGTCTTCGTGCGCCGCAGCCAGGCCTATGCCTCGAACACCCACATCTTCCTGATCTGGATGGTCGGCACCTCGCTGGTGCTCCTGATGATCGCCATTCCCTTCCTGCGCAACCAGATCCGGCCGATCCTGACGCTTGCCGAAGCCGCCGAAAGCTTCGGCAAGGGCCGGCCGATGCCGCGCGATTTCCGGCCGCGCGGCGCCGAGGAGGTCCGCCGCGCCGGCTTTGCCTTCATGCAAATGCGCGAGCGCATCGAGCGCCAGATCGAGCAACGCACCGCCATGCTCACCGGCGTCAGCCATGACCTGCGAACCATCCTCACCCGCTTCAAGCTGCAGCTTGCGCTTTCCGGCGGCAAGGCCGAGACCAAGGCGGCGCTCGACCAGGACATCGACGACATGCAGTCGATGCTCGAAGGCTATCTCGCTTTTGCCCGTGGCGAGGCTTCGGAAGACGCCGGACGGTTCGATCTCGAGGCCTATTTCGAGAAGCTCGGCGAGGAAGCCAGGCTGCGCAAGCGCAAGCTGTCGACGACGCTTGCCGGCGACCCCGATGTGCATGTGCGGCCGAACGCCTTTGCCCGGCTGATGTCCAACGTCATCGGCAACGCCTTCCGCTATGCCAAGACGGTGGAGGTCAACGCCACCCATGGCCGCGGCTCGCTTCTGGTCACCATCGACGACGATGGTCCGGGCATTCCCGCAGACCGGCGCGAAGACGTGTTCAAACCGTTCGTGCGGCTCGACGAGGCCCGCAACCTCGATGCCAGCGGCACCGGGCTCGGCCTGTCGATTGCCCGCGACATCGCCCGCAGCCATGGCGGCGACATCACCCTCGACGACAGCCCGCTCGGCGGACTTCGCGCCGTCATCCAGGTTCCGGCATAGTCGGCGGAGGACGGGCTTCATCCGCCCGTCATGAAACCATGGTCAAGAGCGCGCATGAAGCGCGCGACCTCAATTGATTCGGCCCTGCCGCCTCACTTCGACCCCGTGCCCGCCCGGGTGCGCTGGAGCGAAGCGAGAGCCGCAGGCTGGTCGCCGTTCCGGCATCGTCTCAAGGCAACCGTCGACCTTTCCTGCAAAGGGCCGCCATGCGCATACTGATGGTCACCGACGCCTGGCGCCCGCAGGTCAACGGCGTCGTCCACACGCTGGAGCGGCTCACCGAAACGCTGAAATCCTTCGATGTCGCGGTGGATTTCCTGACGCCCAACATCTTTCGCACCTTGCCCCTGCCGACCTATCCCGACATAAGGCTGGCGCTGACCACGCCCGGCCATGTCGCTCGCCTGATCGAAGCCGGCAAGGCGGACCACATCCACATCGTCACCGAGGGTCCGCTCGGCATCATGGCGCGGCGCTATTGCCGCAATGCCGGCCGGCCGTTCACCACCAGCTACCACACGCGCTTTCCCGAATATCTCAGCGCCCGCCTGCCGGTGCCGGAAAGCTGGGCTTATCGCTGGCTGCGCGATTTCCACAATTCCGGCCAGGGCACGCTGGTCGCCACCCAGTCGCTCGCCGACGACCTTTCGGCGCGCGGCTTCACCAAGCTGCGGCCGTGGACGCGCGGCGTCGACACCGATCATTTCCGCCCTGACAAGAAGAAGGATCTCGGCTTCCCCGGCCCGATCTTCCTCTGCGTCGGTCGCGTCGCCATCGAAAAGAACCTCTCCGCCTTCCTCGACCTCGACCTGCCGGGCAGCAAGGTTATCGTCGGCGAAGGCCCCGAGCTTGCCAGGCTGAAGGCGAAGTACCCGCAGGCGCATTTCCTCGGCCATCGTCCCAATGACGAACTGGCCGAGATCTATGCCTCGGCCGACGTCTTCGTCTTCCCCAGCCGCACCGACACCTTCGGCAACGTCATCATTGAGGCGCTGGCCAGCGGCACGCCGGTCGCCGCCTATCCGGTGACCGGGCCGATCGACATCGTCGGCGATGGCTTTGGCGGCGCGGTCTCCAACGACCTGCGCGAGGCCTCGCTCGCCGCGCTCAACGTCGACCGCGCGCAGGCACGCGAACGCGCCATGCGCTACAGCTGGAAAGCTTGCGCGGAAATGTTCCTCGACACGGTCGAGGAAGCGCTGGGCACGACGCGCAAGCTGGCGGCCTAAGCGTGCGTCAGATCAAATGATTCAAATGATAATGCAGTCCAAGACTGTATAATCATCGACAGCTAATATAAAGCGCGCCGCCATCTCACCCTCCCAAAGACATGGAGAATCCATAATCTTTGTCGGCGACTCAAAATTTACCATTTCTACCTACATTGCGGCATGTTCGAAGCAACAGCCTCCAACAAAATCAACAGTTACACGAGCCATTTCATCAGGCCCGAAGGTATCTTGCTGATTGTTCTACTGGTGATGGCTCTCTTGCCAGTACTGCTCGTCGACATACCGGCTATGGCAGACTATCCAAATCATCTCGCAAGAATGTCGATCCTGATGCGCGCCGGCACGCCCGGGGCCCATCCCTACTATGAAGCCGCGTGGGCACCCTACCCTAATCTAGCCATGGATCTCATTGTCCCGTTCGCTGGACGCTTGATCGGGATCGAGTTGGCATCAAGGCTCTTCTATCTGATCGCGCAAATGCTGGTCGTTAGCGGAGCAATGGCCGTCGGAGCGGCCGCGCAGGGGCGTGTGATCCTCAGCGGCTTCGTTGCTTCGCTCTTCCTCTACGCCATGCCTTTCGCTTTCGGATTCGTGAATTTCGAATTCGCGTTCGGGATCGCTCTTTGGGCCGTCGCGGTCTGGATTTGGCTCGCGGAAAGACCTTTGCCGCTGCGCCTCGCCATCCACGCCGTCTTCGTCGTGGTTCTGTACATCTCCCACTTATTTGCCCTCGGCCTGTATGGCATCGTGGTGGGGCTGTACGAGCTCTCGCGCTGGCCCGACCATATTGAGAACTGGAAACGCACGATCTTGCTGGTTGCCGGAATGGCTGCTCCCGTCGTCGCAGTTGGCGCCCTGGCGCTCGCCTTCGGCGGCAAAGTGGGTGGCGAAGGAACCGAATGGGCCCTGTCCGCAAAATTGGTAGCACTGGTTCAAGTCAACGGCTTCAGCAGATACACTTCCTCAGCCGTGACGGTGGTGCTGACCATTCCCACTTACCTTGCGGTGAAGCACAGGATGGTGACGGTCTCTCGCGTCGGCTGCTGGATAGGCATTGGGCTCCTGTGCCTGTTCATTATCATGCCGTTTCGCATTGCAGACACGGCCTTTGTCGACGGGCGCGTTCTTCTGGCACTTATTCTGATCCTGCCAGCTTTCGTCACGATCAAGTGTCCGCAAGGCCCGCGCAGAACACTTTTCGTCGCGCTGGCGTTTGGCGTCGGGCTTGCAAACAGTGGCATCACGATCTGGGCGCAATTGTCGTGCCGCAGCGAATATCGTACGCTTATGACCGCGTTCGACGCCATTCCAATGGGCTCGCGAATCCTTACCGGCCAGAATGGCTCTCCAGACGACCCACCAACGAATCTGCTCCTTTATCCAATGTACAATGCTGCCGCGTTGGCCGTAGTCACACGCGATGCTTTGATGCCAACGCTGTTCACCTATCCGGGAAAACAGCCGGTGAGGCCCCGGCCGGAAGTAGCAAACCTGACCGTACCGCAAGGCGGGCCTATCCCGATGTCTGAGCTGGAGGCCTACGCCGCTGGTGCATCCCCACCGGTCGAGGCGGCGTATGCAGCGCATTGGACCCGTGACTTTGACTATCTGCTGGTAATCGGGCCGGAGAGTGGCCCGCCACGACACGGCAACCTTGAATTAATCGCCGAAGGCAAGCAGTTCAAATTATACAGGATAAGGAAATTGGTCGACGCGGACAGGAAAGCCGATGATGTTCACGCGCGCCACTCCTGTCACGTCATCCGCATCGAATCCATGCTGAAGCATCAGCCGAAAAGGATTATCAATCTATCCCGGTTCGCCTGAAGGCGTGGGTTCTGATCCTCAGTTGGGATCCTAAAACAGCCGCCCGCCATCCGGCACCTTGCGCTCGATGGCACCGAGCACAACGGCGCCCTCCTCATCGGGAAAGCCGAGCGTCAAAACTTCCGACATGAACGGGCCGATCTGGCGCGGCGGGAAATTGACCACCGCGAACACCTGCCGGCCGATCAGCGTCTCCGGCGCATAGTATTTCGTGATCTGCGCCGACGATTTCTTGATGCCGATGTCGGTGCCGAAATCGATCTTCAGCTTGAATGCGGGCTTACGCGCCTGCGGGAACGGTTCGGCCTCCACGATCGTGCCGGCGCGGATATCGACACGATCGAAATCGGCAAAACTGATCTCGGGCTTGCGCTCGCTGCTCGAACTCATCTTGGTCTTTAACTCAGGCGTTGCCGTAGGTCTCGAACAGCACGCCGGCCAGTGCGTCCTTGGCCGAGGTTCCGGACCAGACAACGAACTGGAAGGCCTGGAAATAGCATTCGCAGGCTTCCAGCGCCGACGACAGCAACACTTCAACCTGCTGGCTCGACGGCTCGACCCCGCCGGCCAGAAGCAGCGACTGGCGGAACATGATCGCGCCCTCCTGCTCCCAGAGGTCGAAATGGCCGAACAGCATCTGCTCGTTGATCAGCGACAAGAGCCGCATCACTTCCAGCGCACGGGTCTCCGGCACCTTGATGTCGAAGGCGCAGGCCAGGTGCAGCGCCTCGAAATCCTCCATCCACGAGAAGGAGACGTGATAGTCGGTCCAGCTTCCGGCAACCGAGATCGAAATCTCGTCGTCGCCGGCCCGCTCAAAGGACCAGTCGTTGTTGTGGGCCACCTGCTCGATAACATCCACCGGATGGATTTCGCGGGAGAATTCGAGTTCGAGAAGTTCCATGGAATGCTTCCTGTCGTTCTGTACGAGCGCGCCACACGCTCCGCGGGAGGGCACACACAACGAACAATCTTGTCTAGAACTCGGACGGTCAGGACTTTCTTCGCGCAAAAGACTACTTCTCGACACAAAGACCCCAGACCGGACCCCACCGCCCGGCCGCATGACCCTGCTCCGAATCATGCAACAAATTCAGTCTATTGATCGGGAGTCGCGTGAACAGCCCAATTTTTCGCACTGCGTCATTCGCATGTGGAAAGCCGCTGTCACAAAGATTCATGCAATGCCGTTAAGCGATTCACGGCAAAGCGCTTTTCAGGATCGGGCTATGTGGAAAAGTTTAACGATTATTTTTTTGCGCGGGGCTTGGCCGCCGCCGCTGGTGCGGCGTCACCGGCCAGTTCGGCAAGCTTCGCCTCGAGCGCCTCGATGCGGGCGGCAAGGCGGGTGTTTTCTTCCCGAGCCTTGGCGGCCATCTCGCGCGCGGCTTCGAACTCTTCGCGCTGCACCACGTCCATGGTGTTGAGAATGCGTTCGGCCTGCCCCTTGAACGCGGTCTCCACCTCACGGCGCACGCCCTGGGCGGCGCCGGCGGCGTCGGTCATCAGCTTGGCGAATTCATCGAGAATGCGGTTCGGTCCGGTCGACATGGCAAATCCTCGCGCTTGCTTGAATTGAGTTAGTGGCGCTGCGCGCGGAATGCAAGAACGTTGAAGGCAGCTGCGGCATCAAGTCGGGAGCATCTACCTTGCCTTGACCCTGCCAAAACCCTGCCGCATGGTCCGCGCCCAAGCGCGATTGCAACCGAGAGTTCCCCGTTGAACGAATATTTCCTGCTGCCCCTGGCTTCCTTGCCCTTCCCCAACATCAACCCGATCCTCATCCAGGTCGGACCGCTGGCGGTGCACTGGTACGGTGTCGGCTACATCGTCGGCATCCTGTTCGCCTGGTGGTACGCCAAGCGGCTCGCCGCCAATGCCAGGCTGTGGCCGAACGGCGTCCTGCCGATGAAGCCGGAGGACCTCGACGATTTCATCGTCTGGGCGGCCATCGGCGTCGTGCTCGGCGGCCGCACCGGCTATGTGCTGTTCTACGACCTGCCGCGTTACATCGCCCACCCGCTCGACATCTTCGCCGTCTGGCAGGGCGGCATGTCGTTCCATGGCGGCCTGCTCGGCGTCATCCTTGCCATGACGCTGTTCTCCATCAAGCGCGGCATCCGCACCTGGTCGCTGTTTGACGTCGTGGCGGCCGGCGTGCCGGTCGGCCTTGGCCTGGTGCGCGTCGCCAATTTCATCAATTCCGAGCTCTGGGGCCGGCCAACCGACATGCCGTGGGCGTTCGAATTCCCCAATGGCGGGCCGTTTGCCCGTCATCCGAGCCAGCTCTACGAGGCGCTGCTCGAGGGCGTGGTGCTGTTCCTCGTGCTGCGCATCCTCACCCATTCGCGCCTCAAGCTGAAAACGCCGCGCTTCGTCGGCGGCGCCTTCATCTGCGGCTATGGCCTGTCGCGCATCTTCGTCGAGTTCTTCCGCGAGCCCGACCAGCAGCTCGGCTATCTCCTCGGCACCAACTGGCTGACCATGGGCATGATCCTTTCTACCCCGATGGTGCTGGCCGGTATCTGGGCGATGCTGACCGCCAAGCCGGTGGCACAGCCGCAGCCGGCATGACACGGCTGAAAACCCGCATCGTCGACCTGATCGAGGCCCTGGGGCCGCTTCCCGTCAACGAATACATGGCGCTGTGCCTGTTCGACCCCGAGGACGGCTACTACACGACGCGCGAGCCCTTTGGTGCGGCCGGCGACTTCATCACCGCACCCGAGATCAGCCAGATGTTCGGTGAACTGGTCGCTGTGTGGATGTACCAGGCTTGGGCAGCGAGCGGCCGGCCGCTGCCGGCCACCATCGCCGAGATCGGCCCCGGTCGCGGCACGCTGATGAAGGACATGCTGCGCACGCTGTCGCGGCTTGATCCCGATCTGGCCAACGGCGTCATCTTCGCCATGATCGAGACCAGCCCGCGCCTGACAGAGGTCCAGCAACAGACGCTTGGCGTCACACCTTTCGCGGTTCGCTGGCACGAGACCATCGAGACCTTGCCGCAACAGCCGCTGTTCATCGTCGGCAACGAGTTGTTCGACGCCGTGCCCGTCCGCCAATTCGTCCGCGCCGGTGCCGGCTGGCGCGAGCGCATGGTTGGCCTCGATGACACCAATGACCTTTGCTTCTTCGCCGGCGCCGGCTCGGTCGACCCGACATTGTTGCCCGCCGATGCAACTGAGGCGCCGCAAGGTGCGATCGTCGAAATAGCGCCTGCCCGCACCGCACTGATGGCAGCCATCGCCGAGCGTATATCCCAGGAAGGCGGCGCCGGCCTGTTCCTCGACTATGGCCATCTCCAGCCGGGTGTCGGCGACACGCTGCAGGCCTTGCGCAGCCACAATCACGAAGATGTGCTGGCCAATCCCGGTGAGGCCGACCTCACCACCCATGTCGATTTCGCCGCCCTTGCCGCAACCGTGCGCGCGCATGGCCTCGACGCCCATCTGTCGACGCAGGGCGACTTTCTGCTCGGCATGGGCATTCTCGAACGCGCCGGCCGGCTCGGCGCCGATGCCGACCAGGCGGCACGCGACAAGATCGCTGAAGCCGTCGAGCGCCTCGCCGGGCCGCAAGCGATGGGCGATCTGTTCAAGGTGCTTGCCATGCTGCCGCGCGGCGTGGCCGCCCCACTCTCAGCAACGACGCCATTTGCCACGGCGGATTGACTTTTCACCGCCGTCCCTCCCAATCTCCCGTCCGGCGAAAGAGCGGCCAACCCGCCTGCTCCGCCTTCTTTTCGACGAAGCACCTTTTTCTTGACGAAACCGCCCACACGGACAACAACGCCCGCATGTTGAATCAGACCAAACCGGATCCCGTTCGGTCGCCGCTGCTGGACAAGGCGCAGGCACAAGGCATCCGGCACGGCTATTTCACCCGCATCGGCGGTGTCTCCAGCGGCATCTATCAGGGCCTCAACATCGGCACCGGATCGGACGACGACCGGGCGCTGGTGGCCGAGAACCGCGGCCGCGTCGCCGCCTGGATGGGCGTGCCGGCGAGCCATCTGTTGACCGCCTGGCAGATCCATTCGCCCGACGTCATCATCGTCAGCGAACCCTTTGCCGACGAACGGCCCAAGGCCGACGCCATCGTCACCGATAGGCCCGGCATCGCCATCGGCGCCTCGACCGCCGATTGCGGTCCGGTACTGTTCGCGGATGCCGAGGCGCGCGTCATCGGCGCCGCACATGCCGGCTGGAAAGGCGCCTTCACCGGTGTGCTCGAGAACACCATCCTCGCCATGGAAACCCTTGGCGCCCGGCGCGACAACATCGTCGCCGTGCTCGGCCCCTCGATCGGCCCTGGCAACTATGAGGTCGGGCCGGAATTCATCGCCCGCTTCGTCGAGGCCGACGCTGAAAACATCCTCTATTTCGCACCCTCGGCAACCCCCGGCCATGCGATGTTCGACCTCAACCGCTACACGGTCGACCGGCTGGCCAAGGCCGGGGTGACGGCCGAGGGCCTCGGCCGCTGCACCTATGCCGAGGAAGATCTGTTTTACTCCTACCGGCGCACCACGCACCGCAAGGAACCCGATTACGGCCGGCAGGTTTCGGCAATCGTTTTGGAGAGGGAATAATGGCGTTGCATTTTGAACGATCGGAATTTGACGCGCGGCGCGACCGGCTCATGATCGAGATGGCCGAGAAGAAGCTCGACGCCATCCTGCTGTTCGCGCAGGAAAGCATGTACTGGCTGACTGGCTACGACACATTCGGCTTCTGCTTCTTCCAGTGCCTGGTGGTGAAGGCCGACGGTTCGATGGTGCTTCTGACCCGCTCGGCCGATCTGCGCCAGGCGCGCCAAACCTCCATCATCGACAACATCGTCTTGTGGACCGACCGCAACGGTGCCAATCCGGCGGTCGACCTGCGCAATCTGCTCAACGAGCTCGACCTGCTCGGCGCCCGCATCGGCGTCGAATACGACACCCACGGCCTGACCGCCTTCAATGGCCGACGGCTCGACGAACAGTTGCAGACCTTCGGCCAGATCGCCGATGCGTCCGGCATTGTCGGCCGGCTGCGCCTGTTCAAGAGCCCGGCCGAAATCGCCAAGACCGAGAGGGCCGCCAACCTCTCCGACGATGCGCTCGACGCGGCCCTGCCGCTGATCAAGCAGGGCGGCGACGAAGCCCTGATCCTGGCCGCCATGCAAGGCGCGGTCTTTGCCGGCGGCGGCGACTATCCGGCTAACGAGTTCATCATCGGCTCCGGCGTCGACGCGCTGCTGTGCCGCTACAAGGCCGGCCGCCGCAAGCTCACCAAGAACGACCAGCTGACGCTCGAATGGGCCGGCGTCTTCAACCACTACCATGCGCCGATGATGCGCACGGTGCTGACCGGCAAGGTGTCGAAGCGCCATCAGGAACTGTTCGACGCCGCGCGCGCAGCACTTCTGGCCGTCGAAAAGGTGATGATGCCGGGCAACAGCTTCGGCGACGTGTTCGATGCGCATGCCCGCACCATGGAAGCGCACGGCCTGACCAAGCACCGGCTGAACGCCTGCGGCTACTCGGTCGGCGCCCGCTTCACGCCGTCCTGGATGGACATGCCGATGTTCTACCAGGGCAACCCCGAACCGATCGCGCCGAACATGACGCTGTTCGCCCACATGATCATCATGGATTCCGACACCGAGACGGCGATGACGCTTGGCCGCACCTACCTGACCACCGAATCCCAGCCCAAGCCGCTGTCCCGCCATGATCTCGACTTGATCGTACAGTGAATCCATAATGGGAGGCGTTCTTCGCCAAGGAGTTAGAAGGCAAATGAGACGATCGCATGTGACGACCGTGTCATTGCTTGTGGCATTGGCTCTTGCCGCCTGCACCAACGCAAAGGACGTGCTTGAACCGTCGGCCATCACCCCGCCGGCGACGTCGGCACAGACGCTGCCCGCCACGTCAGGCAACACGGCAGCCACGGTTCCGGCACCGGCCGGCACCACGGCGGGCGCTCCTGCAACCGCCACCACCCCGGTCACATCTGCCCAAAGCGCTGCGATCCTGTCGAAGACCCGCCTACAGATCGCGCCGATCGTCGGTGCGTCGGTGGAAGCGGCGACACCGCTGACGGCGGAGTTGCAGACGCGCGCCAGGCAGCGCGGCATCACGCTCGCCGGCAGCGCCGACCAGACCGCGACCCATGTGCTGAAGGGCTACTTCTCGACAATGTCGGAAGGCACGGACACCACCGTCATTTATG
>NZ_RZRQ01000201.1:0-11312 GCF_003997785.1 Mesorhizobium sp. M7D.F.Ca.US.004.01.2.1
GGCCTCAAGGTGTGTTGAGATTCAGGTCAGGCCGAGTCGAAAACGATGGTTTTCGAGAACCGGAGCGGAGCGTACTTTTCGTACGTGAGCACCGGAAGCGCAGAAAACCTTCGTTTGCAGGCCGGCATCACCTGAATACCGACACACCTTAGTCCACCTTCTTCTCGCCCCGTTCGCCGGCCTTGACGATATCACCCGTGGTGAACAGGATTTCCTTCAGTTCCGCCCGCCAGTCCTTCTTCTGGCGCAGCAGGAATTCGAGATCCATGCCGAAATGCTTGAACTCCTCGCCTTGCGCATTCTTCATGATGGCGCGGGCCTGCGGGTCCTTCTCCACCGACATGCGCTGTTCGTACCAGCCGATCGCTTCCGCCTCCTCGATCAGCGAGGTGATCATGCGGGCAAAGGTCCGTACCTTCTGCGTCAGCTCTTCAGGCGGTTCGTGATACTGGTCGAATCCCATGTCGTCCTCCGTTGGCCATTCCCATGAATGCCCGGGAGTGACACGGGTTCCGCGTTATCGCTGCAATTCCGCCAGCGCCCTCTCCAGCGGCGCCGGCGAAATCTGGATCGGGCCGGAGAACGGCACGTCCATGTCGAGGATCAGGTAAAGCGCCCCGGCGATCAGCACGGCCGAAACCCCGAAGGTCGAAACCGTTATCGCGTTGCGGGGTGCCCTGAAGCCGAAACTGGCGAAGATCAGCGCCAGCCAAGCAACCAGCATGGCGATCAGCGGCCAGGGGATCGCGCCCTCTGACTGCTCGATCAGCACCCAGCGCAATTCCAGCACCTTCTGCAGACGCTGGCGGGCATCCTGCAACAGGGAGCCGCGCCCCGCGTCGGCCGACGTCAGCGCGCTCAGCCGGGTGCCGACCTCCGTCAGCAGACGTTCGGACAGCTGGTTGGCGACAACAGTGGTTTCGCTGGTTTGCGACGAGCTGGCCACCACCCTCTGCACATAGGCGGCGAGCGGTTGGCGCACCGCGTCGGCTTCAGGGCCATACTGGCGCAAGATCCTGTCGAGCAGGATCAGCTCCGTCGCATAGGCGTGCACATTGTGGTCGATCGATTCGAAGGTGTTCTTGGCTGAGTTGATCATCAGGCCAAGCACCAGCGAGGTCATGACCCCGAACAGATTGGCGGCCAGCCGCACCACTGTGTTGGTATCGTCATCGCGATGCCTGGCCGGCAGCCTAGGCCAGATCGCCATGCTGGCCAGCGGCGCCGCCGCCAGGCACAGGAAGATCATCACTGCAATCAAGGCTTCACGCATACCGCGCATTTCTGCACGGCATGCGCCGATTGCCAATTACCCCCGGCACCGATCACACCGCGAAAGTTGCGGCAAGGTCAGGCGTCTGCCTCGACGGCCAGTGCCTCACGACACCGGTGCGGCTCCGCCCTCTGCGGTGCGCCGGGCGATGAATTCGTCGAGAACGCCTGATGTGGCGACGGCGGAAGCCGGCGGCACGAAATCGGCCAGCGCGCGCCTCCAGACGCCGGTGGCGCGCTCGCTCGCCGTCTTCGACCCGCTTTGCGTCCAGTTGCCGAAATTCGACCAGTCGGCCACCAGCGGCTCGTAGAAAGCGGTGCGGTAGCGCGCCATGGTGTGGCCGGCCGAGAAGAAGTGGCCGCCCGGCTGCACCTCGGCGATCGCTTCGAAACCGATCGTATCGGTGTCGCCGGGCGTCGTGGCGCAGAGCTCGGCCACCGTCTGCAGCGCCTCGATGTCGGTGATGAGTTTCTCGAAGGAGACGCTGAGGCCGCCCTCCAGCCAGCCGGCGGCATGAATGCACATCGTCGCCCCGGCCAGCACCGAGCCCCACAGCGCGAACTGCGTCTCGTGTGCGGCCTGCGCATCGGAGATGTTGGCCGCACTGCCGCCGCCGGACCGCCACGGCAGTCCGGTGAAGCGCGCCAGCTGGCCAGCGCCCAGCGTCGCCTTGACGTGCTCCGGCGTGCCGAAGGCCGGCGCCCCGGATTTCATGTCGACATTGGAGGAGAACGAGCCGTAGACGACCGGCGCACCCGGCCGCACGATCTGCGCCAGTGTCAGCCCGGCCAGCGCTTCGGCATGCTGCAGCGTCAGCGCGCCGGCGACGGTGATCGGTGCCATGGCGCCCGCCAGGCAGAACGGCGTGATGACGGAGACCTGGCCCGCACGGGCGAAATCGATGATGCCTTGCGCCATCGGAATGTCGAGCTGGCGTGGCGAGTTGGTGTTGATGACGGTGTAGCAATGCGCGCCCGCCAGAAACTCGTCCTGCGACAAGCCGCGCGCCAGCCGCAGCATCTCGAAGCCGTCTTCGACCTGCGGCGTGCCGCGCGCGAAGACGAAGGGAAACTTATCCGACAGCGTCAGCTGCGCGCGGTTGACGGCATAGTGGCGGAAGCGATTGTCGACATCCTGCGGCTCGATGCAGGGTCCCAGCATATGCAGCACGTCGAAATGCTGCACCAGCCGCATCAAATCCTCGAAATCGGCAAGCGTACCCGGCCGCCGGCCGCGCTCAAGATCAGTGACGTTCGGCGCTCCGCATCCAGCCAGGAAGGTCATCGAGCCGAGTTCGAGGGTCAGATCGCGGGCGCGTGAGCCGGCATGAGCGTGGATCGACTTCGGCGCCGAGGCGAGTGCCGCCGTCACCATGTCGCGGCCGATGCGCACCATGTCGGTGTCCGGATCGACCAGGGCGCCGGCGCGGGCGAAATGCTCACGCGCCTGCGGCAGCAGCACCTTGATGCCGAGCTCTTCCAGCACCCGCAGCGCCGTGTCGTGGATCGATGCCACCTGATCGTCCGAAAAGATCGGCTGCGGCAGGAACGGGTTCTTCAGCGAATGGTAATTGGGCCGGCGGCTGCTTTCGCTGCCGGCCTCGCCTGTGCGTCCACGCCGGCGTTCGCGCCTGCTGTCCCGAGCCGCGTCATCGACCATCAGAAATCCTCCTCATTGCCGCATCGCCTTGCCCAGGGGATCGTAAGGCGAGGCCGCGACGACACGCGCCGGCCGCTCCTCACCCACGACATGCACCGAGAGCGCTGTGCCCTCGCCCGCGAAATCGCGGTCGACGAGCGCCAGCGCCAGGCTCTTGCCGACCGTGTAGCCATAGCCGCCCGACGTGACGAAGCCGACGCGCCGGCCCTGGTGCCAGACCGGCTCGAAGCCGCTGGCGTCGGCGTCGAGCGCATCGATTTCCAAGGTCACCAGGCATTGGCGGCTACCGGCCTCCCGCTCCTTCAGCGCCGCTTCGCGGCCGATGAAATCACCCTTGCCGAAAGCGATGAAGCGGTCGAGGCCGGTCAGGCCGGGCGTATACCCTTGAGTGAATTCGCGCGACCAGATGCCGAAGCTCTTTTCAAGCCGCAATGCATTGAGCGCATAATAGCCGATTTCGGCCAAGCCAAGATCCTCGCCGGCGGCCAGCAGCGTTTCGCGCAGAGTGGCATGCATGGTGGCGGGGCAACTGATTTCAAAGCCGAGTTCGCCTGATATCGACAGCCGCGCCACACGCGCCTGCACCATGCCGATGTCGAATGCGCCGCAGGCCATGAAAGGCAATGCTGCGCCGGACACGTCCTGATGCGTCGTGCGCTCCAGGATCTTGCGCGCATTCGGCCCGGTCAGCAGGAAGCCGGCCATCGTGTCGGACAAATCGGCGACGGTGACGCCCGCAGCCGCATGGCTCTCGAACCAGCGCATGTGGAATTCCCGGAGATAGTAGGAGCCCATCAGCCAATAGGTGCCGCCGCCCCAGTTGAAGACGGTCAGGTCGCCCTTCAGCCGTCCGTCATGGCCGAGCATCGGCGCCAGACTGGCCCGTCCCGGTTTCGGTAGCTTGCAGGCGAGCAGCCGATCGAGCCACGCTTCGGCGCCGGGCCCGGATACCGCATAGCGCGAATAGGCCGAGATATCGACGAGACCGGCGGCGCGCCGCACCTGCAGCGCCTCGTCGCCAACAATGTCGAAGGCGTTGGAGCGTCGCAGCGTCGTGTTCTCGGCAAACCCCATCGGCGCGAAATAGGCCGGGATTTCCAGCCCCCATGACGCCGTCCATTCGCATCCCGCCGCGCTCATCCCGTCATAGGCGCCGGGGCGTTTCAGAGGCCGCCCGGCCGGCAGCCGCTCATTGGGAAAGGTCATGACGAAGCGGCGCGAATAGAACTGGCGCGTCGTCTGCCTGAGATATTCGCGGTTGGCGGCGAAGGCACCGTAGCGGGCAATGTCCATGCCGAAGATGTCGGCCTGCGGCTCGCCATAAATCATCCATTCGGCCAGCGATTTGCCGACCCCGCCGCCCTGGCTGAAACCGGCCATGACGCCGCAGGCGACCCAGTAGTTCTTCAACCCGAGCACCGGCCCGACGATCGGGTTGCCGTCCGGCGTGAAGGTGAAGGCGCCGTTGACCCATTTGCGGATGCCGGCCGTCGCCAGGCACGGGAAGCGCTCATGCGCCTTGGCGAGTTCGGGACTGATACGGTCGATGTCTTCCGGGATCAGCTCGATGCCATAGTCCCACGGCGCACCATCCATGTTCCAGTGCTTTGGGTTCTGCTCGTACACGCCAAGCAGCACGCCCTTGCGCTCTTGCCTGAGATAGGAAAAGCCGTCGAGATCGACGGCGATGCCGATCTCCCGGTCTAGTGCTGCGATCTCCGGAATGTCCTCGGTGATGAAATAATGGTGCTCCATCGGCGTCACCGGCAGGTCGACACCGGCCATGCGGCCGAGCTGCTTCGCCCACAGCCCGCCAGCATTGACGACATGTTCGGCGATGATGGTGCCCTGCTCCGTCACGACATCCCAGCGACCGTCGGTGCGCGCCTTCAGCTCGACGACCCGGTTGCGCAGGATGATGTCGGCGCCGCGCTTCTTCGCGGCACCGGCATAGGCGTGCGTCGTGCCGTACGGGTCGAGATGGCCTTCGTTGGAATCATGCAGGCCGCCAAGGACGCCGGTGACGTCCACGATCGGGCAGATCGCCTTGATCTCGTCGGGCGTCACCAGCCGCGCGGTCTCGATGCCGACCGACTGGAACACCGCCCAGGCCGATTTCAGCCACTCCCAGCGCGCGGGATCGCTGGCGATGTTGACGCCGCCGGTCATGTGCAGGCCGATGTCTTGACCGGATTCGGCTTCGATCTCCCGGTAGAGATTGATGGTGTAGTCCTGCAGCGCCGCTACGTTCGGGTCGGCGTTGAGCGCGTGGAAACCGGCCGCCGCGTGCCAGGTCGAACCGGCCGTCAATTCGGCACGCTCGATCAGCGCCACATTGCTCCAGCCGAACCGCGTCAGATGGTAGAGCACCGAGGCTCCAACCACGCCACCTCCGATGACGACTGCGCGGTAGTGCGACTTCAAGGCTTCCCCTCCACGGCTGGTCCGAAGGCTGGACCATATACGCACTGGACATAAGTGTCTAGTGCCGGGGCGAGCGCGGCTTTTTTGTCGGCCTGAGACTGACGGATTCTTTCCGCCAGGCGCACGTTTTTATCGGCGCGTGAAGAAGACGGCGGGCATGCACCGCGCGCTGTCACGCAAGCATCATGTTCGCGCCGTAGACCGCGTTTCGGGGAGGCGCGCGCGGCATCATCGATGTCGCACCTCTTTCAGCTTTTCGCCCTGCGGCCGCTCCGGCACGCTTTGTCACAAAGAGGATTGTCCATGAAACACCTGTACCGAACCGCGTCGCTCGGCGTCGCGCTGGCCTTGTTCACCGCCTTGACGCCGGCGCTCGCCGACAACACCGCGACCGTCGGCGGCCTCGTCAACAAGGGACTGGTCGGCGTCGGCCGCATCCCCGCCGCTCAGCGCGACAAGTTCGGCGAGACGTTCGGTTCGGGCTCCGGCATGGCGATCGACACATCAGGCTGGACACATGGCGCCGATGGTTACAAGGGTTCGCTCTGGCTGCTGCCGGACCGCGGCTACAATGTCGTCGGCACCACCGACTACCGGCCGCGCCTCAACACGATCGGCATCGAATTTGCTCCGGTCGCACCGGGCGCGGCACCTGCTGCCGGCCAGGAGCAGACGGGCGTCAAGGCAGCGCTTGCCGACACCATGCTTCTCACCGACGACAAGGGCGCTGACGCCACCGGCCTCGATCCACTCAACGGCGTGCGCGCGGCAAGCGGCGACATGCCGATCCTGCCACAGGCCGACAATGGCAAGCTGGCGCTCGACAACGAAGCCATCGTGCGCCTGCCCGACGGTTCGATGTTCATCTCCGACGAATACGGCCCGAACATCTACCGGTTCTCCGCCGACGGCCATCTGATGTCGGCGACGCAGCCACCGGCGGCGCTGGTGCCGATGCGCCACGGCGCGCCGAACTTCGCCTCGGACAATCCGGGTCCGGGTGCCGCCGAGCCCGATCCGAAGGATCCCGATACCGGCCGCCAGAACAACCAGGGTCTTGAAGGCATGGCGATGACGCCGGATGGCAAGTCGCTGATCGCGGTGCTGCAATCGGCGCCCCGCCAGGATGGCGGCGATTCGCCCGCGACGCGCCAGAACACGCGTGCGCTGGTCTATGACGCCTCCGACCCCGCCCACCTCAAGCTGGCGCATGAGTATGTCGTGCCGCTGCCGGTGTTCAAGGATGCCAAGGGCAAGACCAAGATCGCCGCGCAGAGCGAGATCGTAGCGCTCTCCGACAAGACCTTCCTGATGCTGGCGCGTGACAGCGGCAACGGCCAAGGGCTGAAGGGCGACACCTCGCTGGTGCGCCAGATCTTCGTCGTCGACGTCTCTGCCGCGACCGACGTCGCCGGCGGCGTCTTCGATGCCGCCGACAAGCCGCTGGCGCCCAAGGGCGTGCTCGACCCGTCGGTGACGCCGGCCAAGCTGACGCCGTTCATCGACATCAACGACAAGGGCGAGCTCGGCCGCTTCGGCCTGCACAATGGCGCGCCGAACGACAAGAACAACCTTTCGGAGAAGTGGGAGGCGATGTCGGTGGTAAGCGTTCTCGATCCGAAGCTGCCCGACGACTACTTCCTGTTCGTCGCCAACGACAACGACTTCCTCGCCCAGGACGGCTTCCAGGTCGGCGCGCCCTACAAGGCCGAGGACGGCGCCGATGTCGACACCATGTTCCTGGTCTATCAGGTCACGCTGCCGGGTCTGACCAAGAAGTAACAACACCTGTTCAGGCGGGTGCACCGAGCGCGTCCGCCTGAGCAGATCGTGAAAAGGCTCTTACTTCAACATCTCCGCGTCCCTTGGCACGCCGGCATCGATCGGCTCGGCCGTCCTGTTCGACACCGCGCTGATCTTGCCGGCGGCCGACAGGTTGGGGCGCACGAAGACCG
This sequence comes from Mesorhizobium sp. M7D.F.Ca.US.004.01.2.1, assembly GCF_003997785.1. Lineage (NCBI taxonomy): Bacteria > Pseudomonadati > Pseudomonadota > Alphaproteobacteria > Hyphomicrobiales > Phyllobacteriaceae > Mesorhizobium > Mesorhizobium sp. M7D.F.Ca.US.004.01.2.1. Next base: position 7,312 of record NZ_RZRQ01000201.1, read on the forward strand.
GCGCGACGCCGTTGACCCGGCTGTAGAGGTCGATGATGTCCTGGTTCATGAAGCGCACGCAGCCCGACGATGCGTTCTTGCCGATGGAATCCCACTCCGGCGTGCCGTGCAGCCGGTACATCGTGTCCTTGCCGTCGCGGAACAGATACAGCGCGCGGGCGCCGAGCGGGCTCTGCGGGCCGGGCGGCATGCCGTCCTTGTATTTCGCCAGTTCCGGCCGGCGCTGGATCATTTCCGGCGGCGGCGTCCAGACCGGCCACTTCTTCCTCGCCTGGACCACGGCACTGCCGGTCCATCCGAAACCGGCCTTACCAAGGCTGACGCCGTAGCGGATTGCCTTGCCGCCGTCGCGCACCAGATAGAGAAAGTGCTCGGAGACATCGACGACGATCGTGCCGGGTTTTTCTCCGGTCGGGTCGGACACGATCTGGCGCACGAACTTTGGATCGAGCTTGGCGACCGGGATTGCTGGCAGCTGATAGCCCTCGTCGGTGCGCGCCGCATACATGCTTGCGGTGTCGCCGAAAGCCGGATCGCTTGGCGGTGCCGCCACCGGCGGCGGTGGCGCCACGTCCGTCGTGGTGCACGCCGAAAGAGCCACGGACGCCGCGCCCAAGGCGGATGCACCGAGGAACGTGCGCCGGCTCAGGCGCTCAGAAAACAGCGGAATATCGGACATGTACCCCCCGGTCTATCCAGATCTGTAGGGCAGATCTGTAGGAATGCGGCCCCACGCATCGAGGATCAATATCCCATTCCGGAAGCTTTGAGAACATGATTAGATCAAGGCATGACCTGTTGCGTTGAATCGGCAATCATCGCGGACCGGACTTGAAACAAACCTTCGCCGAGTTGCCAGCCATGGACGAAAAAATGCCCGCCCGCCGGCGCACCGGCGACCTGACCAGCGGCCCGATCCCGCGCACGCTTTTGCTGTTTGCCCTGCCGGTGCTCGGCTCGAACGTGCTGCAGTCGCTCAACGGCTCGATCAACGCCGTCTGGGTCGGCCGCTTCCTCGGCGAATCGGCGTTGACGGCCACCTCCAACGCCAACCTCGTCCTCTTCCTCATCCTCGGCACGGTCTTCGGCATCGGCATGGCGGCGACCATCCTGGTGGCTCAGTCGGTCGGCGCCCGCGACCTGCCGGAAGCGCGCCGCATCGTCGGCACCAGCGCCACCTTCTTCTTCCTCATCTCGGTGGTGTTCGCGGTCTGCGGCTGGATCTGGGTCGACGCCATCCTCAATACGCTCGGCACACCGGCCGACGCCTTGCCGCTGGCGCGGTCCTATCTGCGCATCATCTTCGTCGCCGTGCCGATGATGAACCTCTTGTCCTTCGTCATGACCGTGCTGCGCGGTGCCGGCGATTCGCGCACGCCGTTCTTCTTCATGGCGCTGGCCGTCGTCCTCGACATCGTGCTCAACCCGTTGCTCATCCGTGGCATCGGGCCGTTTCCCGAGCTCGGTATCGCGGGCTCCGCCACGTCCACGCTGATCGGCCAGACGGTGAGCGTGATCGCCATCCTGATCGTGCTCTATGTGCGCAAGCATCCGCTGCGTCTGGCCGGCGCCAACCTCGCTCTGCTGCGGCCGGACCCCACCTTGCTGCGCATCGTCGTCTTCAAGGGCGTGCCGATGGGTCTGCAGATGATCGTCATCTCGGCGGCAGCGCTGACGGTGATGGGCATGGTCAACTCCTACGGCTCGCAGGTTGCCGCCGCCTACGGCATCGCCGCCCAGCTGTGGACCTACATCCAGATGCCGGCGCTCGCCATCGGTGCCGCCGTTTCCTCGATGGCGGCGCAGAATGTCCGCGCCGCGCGCTGGGACCGGATCGGCCGCATCGCCGCCTCAGGCGTCGGCTTCAACCTGGTCCTGACCGGCGCACTGGTTGCCGTGCTGTCGGTTTTCGACCGCTCGGTGCTGAGCCTATTCCTGAGCAGCGACAGTGCAGCGATCGACATCGCCGTCCACATCAACAATGTCGCGTCGTGGTCGTTCATCCTGTTCGGCATCACCATCGTGCTGTTCGCCACGGTGCGCGCCACCGGTGCGGTGATGCCGCCGCTGATCATCCTGGTGATCTCGGTGCTGGTCGTGCGAACCGGCTTTGCCTATTTCATGCGCGGCGTGATCGGCGAAGAAGCGCTGTGGTGGAGCTTTCCCACCGGTTCGATCACGTCGCTGGTGTTGGCCGCCGCCTACTACCGCTTCGGTCATTGGCGCACCCTGCACATGATCGAGGACAGGCCGGCCGCCGGCGAGCCGCCGGACACCGGACTTGGCGTGCCGCGTGGACGCGCGCATCTTTCGCCTGAGACGCCGAACGGCTGAAGGTCCGGATCCTTCTGGCCAAGGACATGGCGACAGGGCCACAAGCTGATTGCGGCCCTGCCCGTCATGCGATCCGGAACGCCCGGACCGGCGCAATCAACCCTATTTGCAGGGGAAGCCGGGCGCGATCTTGCACTTGCCGGGACGCGGCTTGTGCGGCGGGCGATGGTGCGGAGGACGATGATGCGGCCTATGGTGCCAATGCGGCGGCCGATGCGGCGGGCGCACGATGATGATCGGCGGGTGAACGATCTGGGAGCGCTCGAGATAGCCGGCGCTGGCCCAGCCGCTCACGCCGCCGCCATGGATCCGGCACCAGCCCGGCTCGCAGCCGGTGACATTCACCCTGAAGCCGGCGGGCAGCGTTCCAACCTTGGCGTATCCGGCTCCCGGCCCGGTACGGACATTGAGATTGGTCGTGGTGTGGGCGCTGTAGGCGAAGGCCGCGGCGGACGTCCCGAAGACCGCGGCCAGGATGGTCGCGACCACAAGCAGAAAACGAAATCTCATCAGTCCCTCCATTCGAACCCCGGCCGTTCGTCTGCTCCGGCCGGGACTGCCCTGCGAGGGGAGAGGCCAAGCCAGGAAAAGTCAACATGCGGCCGCCGCAACCATCCTGATCAGCGGGACTGATGCCGGAGTTTCCCTGGATAGGGTTGAGGAATTTCCCGAGCACCGTTTATCGGCCCTTCAACATCCGCTAACAGTTTACTGTCTTTCGACAATCCGTTGCGGGCAAAGGTGGGATCCATGGGCAAAGGCAGGGTCGAGGCATTCACCGACGGCGTCGTGGCCATCATCATCACCATCATGGTGCTTGAACTGAAAGTGCCGCATGGCGAGGATCTTTCGGCCCTGGTACCGCTGTGGCCTGTCTTCCTCTGCTACGTATTGTCCTTCATCAATGTCGGCATCTACTGGAACAATCTGCACAACATGTTCCACACCGTGCAACGCGTCGATGGTGGCGTGCTGTGGGCAAACCTCAATCTGCTGTTCTGGTTGTCGCTGATGCCGGTAACGACGGCCTTCATGGGCGAGAACCATTTCGCGCCGGTGCCGGTCGCGGTCTACGGCGCCGACCTCGCGCTAAGTGCTGTTGCCTTCAACATCCTGACCATCACTCTGCACCGGCTTCACGGCAGCGACAGCGCCTTTGCCAGGGCCCTGGGCGGCGACCGCAAAGGCAAGATCTCGCTCGCCTTCTACCTCGCGGCTATACCGCTCACCTTTGTCAGCCAATGGATTGGCGTCGCGATCTATGTGCTGGTCGCGACCGTATGGCTCGTGCCGGATACGCGTTTCGCGCGGGTAATCGAAAAGTAGCAGCTACTTGCGCATCGCTTTCAGTTTTTCCGCCACCGATGCGGCAAGGTCGGCATAGCGTTCCTCCAGCCGTTCCGCGGCTTTGATGATCGAGAAATCATGGCCGAACTTTTCCAGCGCCATGCGCAGTTTCTCGACGAACTCGGCTTGTTTCTCCAGGGCAGAAAAGAGTGTCTTCACCTGCGCTTCGCTGATGTCGGGATTGGCCAGCATCTGCGGCACCTCACGGCCCATCTGGTCGCCGGTGGCGGTCTGTTCCTTCAGGATTGCAACCCAGTCCGTCAATCAGGAAATCTCCATTTGCCTCGGCATCTCCATTTGCCTCGGCAAAAGTCTTCTTT
>NZ_RZRQ01000202.1:0-11263 GCF_003997785.1 Mesorhizobium sp. M7D.F.Ca.US.004.01.2.1
AGACAGATCTGACGCTGATCCCCGAACTGCGCGACGCGCTGAAGAAGCTCGGCCGAGGCGATATGCTGATCGTCGCCGGTGGCGTCATCCCGCCGCAGGACTATGACGCCGTGCTGCAGGCGGGGGCGGCGGAGATCTTTTCGCCGGGCACGGTCATTCCAGAGGCAGCGGATCGTTTGTTGGACCGGCTGCTGGCTTAGGCCTGTTATAATATCTGTTGCAACTTCTCGTTGGTCGAGTTATAATCGACGTTGCAACAGGATATCCGTCATGAACACGACCATACGCAAGATCGGCAATTCCGAGGGCGTGATCCTACCGAAGGAGCTGCTCGACCGTTTGAACATGAAGGCAGGCGACAGCATCGTCATCGTTCAGGAAGGCGAAGAGCTTCGTTTGCGTCGCACCGAAGACAGCGCCGAGGAGTTCGAGCGCAAGATGAAGATCGCACGCGAGCGGATGAAAAAGTACGAGGTTGCCTACCGCGCGCTCGCGAAATGACCGAACATCATTCGCGGGAGTTCGTGGAGTCGCTTCACGCCGAGCAGTTGCGCCTGCACGGCGGGGCGGTAGGTATACGAGATGAGGGCATGCTGGAGTCGGCGCTCTCCCGTCCACAGCAGCGAGAGATCTATGGCGATCCGGATTTGTGCGAACTGGCGGCGGCATATCTGTTCGGCATCGCCAAGAACCACCCCTTCGTTGACGGCAACAAGCGTACTGCCTTTGCCGCGGCCGATCTGTTTCTTTATTTCAACGGATTAAGCGTCGAGGCCGACCAGCAGGACGTGATTCAACTGGTCTTGATGGTTGCCGCTGGCGAGATCGATGAAACTGGAGCCGCAGCCTTCTTCCGCGACCATGTCGTCAAGCTCGAGGATTAGCTCTCGGAGAGCTTGACGATTTCCCATTCCTTGCCGTTGACGCTGGCCAAGTCGCCGACCTTCTTGCCGAACAGGGCCACGGCCATCGGCGAAACATGCGAAATGCTACCCTTGGTGGGATCAGCCTCATCCTCGCCGACGATTTTCCAGTGCACCTTCCTGCCGTCATCGCCCTCGAGCGTGACGCCCATGCCGAAGCGCACAAGGTCGCTGCCCGGCTCCGGTACGGAGAGCTCGGCGCTTTCGCGTCGGGCGGTCCAATAGCGCAGGTCGCGCGACACCACCGCGATGCGCTCGCGGTCTGCTTTCCGCTCGGCCTTCGCCAGGAGATCGCGCAGATCGGCGAGATTTTCCTCGATCTGCGCCAGACCGTGCTCCGTCACCAGATTGCGGTGCTGGCTGACCGGTCGCTCACCGACACCGGCGATGGCGTTTTCGCTGTCTTCCTCGCGGGTAAAAGCTCTGCTCATTCCGTGAACTTAGGCGCGGAAAGGCTGCTCGACAAGCCATTGTCTCCGGTCTTGAGAGGAGGCAGACCGTCTGGCACGATTCCTGCGACGCCAAGGTTGAACGCCAGGACCCTGTGCCGATGTTGAACAGACGAACGCTGCTGACCGGAACCGCCGGCTTTGCCATCATGGGCCTCTCGTTCGGCAAGGCGGCGGCAGCGAGCCTGACCGGCATCGAGAAAGCCTCGATGCGCGGCTCGATCAATGCCACGGAACTCGGTGTGCAGCCCGGCACCTTCGACGATCAGAGCAAGGCCTTCGCCAAATTGCTGCGCGACGCCAACGACCGCGACATGCCCGTGTTCCTGCCGCCCGGCACCTATGTCGTCTCTAACCTCTCGCTGCCCGGCCGCGTGCGTCTTTCCGGCGTGCCGGGCGCAACGCGGATTGTCTATGGTGGCGACGGCCACCTGTTCATGGCCGAACAGGCCGACCATATCGAACTCAGCGGGCTGGTCTTCGACGGCGCAAACCACTCGATGGGCGATTATGCGCAAGGATTGCTCGATCTGCGCCGGGTCGCGCACCTCGTCGTCGACAATTGCCAGATCACCGGCAGCGGCAAGAACGGACTGGCGCTGGAACACGCTTCGGGCCGGGTCGAGCGCTCGGAGATATCGGGGGCTGCCGATGCCGGCATCTATTCGGTCGAGGCCAGCGGGCTGGCCATCACAGGCAACACCGTCTCCGACTGCGCCAATGGCGGCATCCTCGTGCACCGCTGGCAGGCGGCGGAAGACGGCACCATGGTCACCGGTAACCGCGTCGAACGGATCCAGGCGCGCAGCGGCGGAACGGGACAGAACGGCAATGGCATTAACGCCTTTCGCGCCGGCAATGTCGTCATTTCGGGCAACATCGTCTCGGACTGCGCCTTCTCGGCGATCCGTGCCAACAGCGCCAGCAATCTGCAAATATCGGGCAACACCTGCTCGCGTTCGGGTGAAACGGCGGTCTATTCGGAATTCTCGTTCGAAGGCGCCATCATCAGCAACAACATTGTCGACGGCGCCGCCAACGGCGTCTCGATCGTCAATTTCAACGAAGGCGGCCGCATGGGCGTCTGCTCGGGCAACATCGTGCGCAATCTCTCGACCAGCGGCCCCTACCCTGCCGACTCGCCAGGATTTGGCGTCGGCATCGGCGTCGAAGCCGACACGACCGTTTCCAACAATGTCATCGAGAACGCACCGCTCTACGGCATGCAGATCGGCTGGGGGCCGTATCTGCGCAATGTCGTGGCCACCGGCAACATCATCCGCAAGGCTGGAACCGGCATCGTCGTGTCCGTCGTCGAGGGCGCCGGCACGGCCGTCATATCCGACAACGTCATCGACGGCGCCCTGAACGGCGCTATTGTCGGCCAGCGCTGGGCCGAGCCGGCGACAGGCGATCTCGCCTCGTCAAACGATACCGGCTATGCGCATCTGACCGTCGAGCACAATCACGTCAGTTGAGGGCCGCGGTGGGCCTGAGCCCCCCGACCTTGGCACCGTTCCGGTTTTCGATGGGCGCGCTTGCCAGTTCGCTCAGCTTTGACGCCAGGGCCTCGTCGGCGCGCAACAATTTGGCAAGAACGGCGGCAACCATGGCTCCGCCGGCGCGGCCGGCGCCATCATCGCATTTCAGCGCGATGCCGAGGCCAAGTTCCGGAATCGCGGCACAATGGACGCCTTCTGCGCCGCCTTTCGTGAAAATCCGCCCTGGTGCGGCCTCCATCAGCGCGACGTCTTCGCGGCCGGTGCCGGCAACGAAGAAGGGCTCGGCCATGCAGGCGGCCAGCAGCCGCTTTGCGGCCTTGGCTCTCTCGGGGCCAAAACCATTTGTCGTGGCCATGCGGGCAAAGCCGAGCGCGAAGCTCCTGAGCGGCACCGCATAGGTCGGGATCGAGCAGCCATCGGTGGCCCGCTCGTCTGCGCCATGGACAGCGCCCGTCACCGCCTGCATGGCGTCGCGCACCATCTCCTGCAGGCCGTGCTCCGGCTTGACATAGCCGCGGTGCGCAATGCCGGCGTGGACGCAGGTGCAGAGGAAGCCGGAATGCTTGCCGGAGCAATTGTTGTGCAATGCATTCGGCGAACCGCCGGCGCGGGCGAGCGCAATCTCGGCGTCATGATTGGACGGCCAATGCGTACCGCATTCGAGTGCTGATCCCTCCAGCCCGGCCTTGGCCAGCATGGACCGCGCCAGTTCGACATGTGCCGGCTCGCCCGAGTGGGACGCACAGGCAAGCGCCAATTCGCGGTTGCCGAAACCATAGGCATCCGCCGCCCCGCTTTCGACCAGCGGCAATGCCTGGATCGCCTTGACCGCCGAGCGCGGGAACACCGGCTTGGCGGTATCGCCGATCTCCCAGACCGGCTTGCCATCGGCATCGAAGACCGCGACCGCACCACGATGCGCACTCTCGACGATCGCGCCGCGCAAGACTTCGATCAGAACCGGATTTGTCATGGCTACCCCGTAAAATACGGGCTGCTTCTACCTGATCCGGTCCAATATGGAAACGTAGTTGGCGACCGCCGCACCGCCCATATTGAAGATGCCGCCGAGTTTTGCGCCCGGCACCTGGATGCCGCGGGCTTCGCCGACAAGTTGCATGGCGGTCAAGACATGCATCGACACGCCCGTGGCACCGATCGGATGACCCTTGGCCTTCAGCCCACCAGATGGGTTGACCGGCAGGCGGCCATCCTTGGCTGTTGTGCCGTCCAGCGCCAGCCTGGCGCCCTCGCCCGGCTTGGCCAGGCCCATCGCCTCATATTCGATCAGTTCGGCAATGGTGAAGCAGTCATGCGTTTCGACGAAGGAGAGATCGTCGAGTGTCACGCCGGCGTTCTTAAGCGCTCGGGTCCAGGCCTGCTCGCAGCCTTCGAAGGTCAGGATGTCGCGCTTCGACATCGGCAGGAAATCCTGCACATGTTCGTTGGCGCGGAAGGCAACGGCACGCCGCATCCTCAGCGCCGTCGCGGTGTCGGCGAGGATAAGGGCAGCGGCACCGTCGGAGACCAGCGAGCAATCGGTGCGCTTCAGGGGACCGGCAACGAACGGGTTCTTCTCGCTCTCCTGGCGGCAGAACTCGTAGCCGAAATCCTTGCGCATCTGCGCATAGGGGTTGTCGACGCCATTCTTGTGGTTCTTGGCGGCGATCATGGCGAGCGCGTCCGACTGGTCGCCATAGCGCTGGAAATAGGCCTGCGCGATCTTGCCGAAGACGCCGGCGAAACCCGCAGGCGTGTCGCCATCCTCGGGCAGATAGGACGCTTTGAGCAGGTTCTTGCCGATCTCTGGCCCCGGCGTCGTCGTCATCTGCTCGGCGCCGACCACCAGCACGATGCGGGCGGCATTGGCGTCAATGGCGCGGATGCCTTGCCGGACCGCCGCCGATCCCGTGGCACAAGCGTTTTCGACGCGCGTCGCCGGCTTGAAGCGCAGCCGGTCGTCGGCCTGAAGCACCAGGCTGGCGGTGAAATCCTGCGCCGAAAAGCCGGCGTTGAAATGGCCGAGCACGATCTCGTCGACCTCGTCGGGACCGATGCCGGCATGGTCCAGCGCGTCCGTTGCCACCTTGACGATCAGGTTTTCGAGCGTTTCGCCCTCGAGCTTGCCGAAGCGCGAATGCGCCCAGCCAACGATACATGCGGTCATGGCGGTCTCCATCCTTGGCGCCAGCCTAGCATGTGGGCTCACGGCGCACGTCGCATTTATTGTTCAAATGTAAACAATCCTGTCCGCTTCGTGAAGGGCTGGAACCAGACAATCGCTTGGTACAGACGAAGCCAGTGCCAATTTTTTTGTTGATTGACCCGTCAATAAAAAATAATCCTGCTTCAAAGGACGCAGTGAGATGCCGAAAGTCGGAATGGAGCCATTGCGCCGCAAGGCGCTCATCGACGCGGCGATCTCGGCGATCGGCGAGCGCGGTTCGCTCGACGTGACCATGTCCGAGATCGCCGGACGTGCCGGCGTGTCGTCAGCCCTTGCCCATCACTATTTCGGCGCCAAGGACGAGCTTCTGCTGGCAACGATGCGGCACATCCTGGCCGAACTGACCACCGACATGCGACGCGCCCTTCAATCCGCTGCCACCCCGCGCGAACGTGTTTCGGCCGTGGTTGCCGTCAACTTTTCCGACATCCAGTTCCAGCCGGAAACCATCGCCGCCTGGCTCGCCTTCTATGTCGAAGCGCAGAAATCACCAGCCTTGCGGAGGCTGCTCAGGGTCTACGCACGGCGCTTGCACTCCAACCTGATGAGCGGCCTGACCGGGATCCTGCCCAGAGCCGAAGCCGACCGCGCCGCCGAAGCGACAGCGGCAATGATCGACGGGCTCTACATCAGGCGGGCGCTGAAGGACGGCGTGCCTGATGCCGCGACCGCGATCGCGCTGGTCGAGGACTATCTCGAAACCAAACTCGGCGAGCGGCGCAAACAGTGACAACGAAGCGACCCAATTTCTTGATCGTCATGGTCGATCAGCTCAACGGGACCCTGTTTCCGGATGGGCCGGCAGAATTTCTGCACGTACCGCATCTGAAGGCGTTGGCCGCGCGTTCGGCGCGCTTTGCCAACAACTACACGGCGTCGCCACTCTGCGCGCCGGGCCGTGCCTCGTTCATGAGCGGGCAATTGCCGTCGCGCACTGGCGTCTACGACAATGCCGCCGAATTCGCCTCATCGATCCCGACCTTCGCCCATCATCTGCGCGCCGCCGGCTACTACACCTGCCTGTCGGGCAAGATGCATTTCGTCGGGCCGGATCAGCTGCACGGTTTCGAGGAGCGGCTGACCACTGACATCTACCCGGCCGATTTCGGCTGGACGCCAGACTACCGCAAGCCGGGCGAGCGTATCGACTGGTGGTATCACAATCTGGGCTCGGTGACCGGCGCCGGCATCGCCGAGATCACCAACCAGACGGAGTATGACGACGAGGTCGTGTTCCTGGCCACGCAGAAGCTCTATCAGCTTTCGCGCGAACAGGACGATGCGAACCATCGGCCCTGGTGCCTGACCGTCTCGCTGTCGCACCCGCACGATCCCTATGTCGCGCGCAAGCAGTATTGGGATCTCTACGAGCATTGCCAGGCGCTGGACCCGGAAACCGGGTTCATCGCGCGTGACGAGCAGGATGCGCATTCCCGGCGGCTTTACCACGCCAGCGACTATCCCTCTTTCGAGATCACGCCAGAGCAGGTGCGTCGTTCGCGGCGCGGCTATTTCGCCAACATCTCCTATGTCGACGACAAGCTCGGCGAGCTTCTGGACGTTCTCGAGCGCACCCGCATGGCCGACGACACAATCATCCTGTTCTGCTCGGACCATGGCGACATGCTCGGCGAGCGCGGCCTGTGGTTCAAGATGAGCTTCTTCGAGGGTTCGGCGCGGGTGCCGCTGATGATTGCCGGCAAAGGCGTTCGCGCCGGGCTGATCGAGACGCCGGTCTCCAATCTCGATGTGGCGCCGACGCTTTGCGACCTCGCCGGCATCGACATCGCCGCGATCGCGCCGTGGACCGACGGCCAGTCGCTGCTGCCGCTCACCGAGGGCATCGAGCGCACGGCGCCGGTGCTGATGGAGTATGCCGCCGAAGGCTCCAACGCGCCTTTGGTGGCGATCCGCGACGGCAGATACAAATTCGTCCATTGCGAGCTCGATCCGCCGCAACTGTTCGATCTCGAAGCCGATCCGCTCGAGCGGGACAATCTGGCCGACGATCCCGCCAATGCGGGCCTGGTGGCGGCATTCATGGACAAGGTCCAGGCGCGCTGGGACATGGCCGGCTTCGACGCCGCCGTGCGCGAAAGCCAGGCGCGCCGCTGGGTCGTCTATCCGGCGCTGCGCAACGGCGCCTACTACCCCTGGGATTTCCAGCCCCTGCAAAAAGCGTCCGAGCGTTACATGCGCAATCACATGAACCTCGACAATCTCGAAGAGAGCAAAAGGTATCCGCGAGGCGAATGATGTCAGACCTTCTCGTCCCCTCCCTCGACCATCTCAAGCAGGCCTATGCCGTCACCTCCCGGGCGACGCAGATCACGCCGCTGCTGGAATCGACAGCACTGGCCAGGGAGACGGGGGCGACCCGCGTCTTCATCAAGCCGGAATCGCTGCAATGGGCCGGCTCGTTCAAGGTGCGCGGCGCCTATTGGCGGCTGAAGCAGCTTTCGCCCGACGAGGCGAAGAAAGGCGTCGTCGCCTATTCCTCCGGCAATTTCGCGCAAGGGCTGGCGGCCGCCGGCCAGGCGCTCGGCATTCCCGTCACCATCGTCATGCCGATCGATGCACCGGCCGCCAAGCGCGACGCAACGGCGGGTTATGGCGCCCGCGTCGTGCTGACCGACCATGGCGAGCGGGCGCGTGAAGAAGTCGCCGCCGCCAAGGCACGCGAGATCGCCGAGACAGAGGGGCTGGCGCTGCTGCATCCTTTCGACGATCCGGAGATCGTCGCCGGCCAGGCCGGCGCCGGCCTCGAAGCGCTCGACCAGCTTGAGGCCAAGGGTGCCAGCGCCGACCTCTTGTTCTGCTCGGTCGGTGGCGGTGGGCTGATCGGTGGCGTCTCGCTCGCCTTCCACTATCTGTCGCCCGCGACAGAGATCATCGGCGTCGAGCCGGAAGGTTTCAACGGTATGGGCTCGTCGCTGGCGCATGGCGCTATCGAGACGATGCCGATCGGGCCGAAGTCGATCTGCGACGGGCTGATGTCGCGCCGGCCGGGCGACGCGCCGTTTGCCGCGGTCAAGACCGCCGGCGTTCGCGGCATCACCGTCGATGATCAATCGGTGCGCAGCGCCATGCGGATCGCCTTCGAGCGCATGAAGCTGGTGCTCGAACCATCGGGGGCGGCGTCGCTGGCAGCACTCCTCGGCGGCAAGGTGGATGTGAAGGGCAAGACCGTCCTTGTTGTGGCTACCGGCGGCAATGTCTCGCTCGCCGATTTCATGGCGCATATGAACCATGCTTGAAGCGGATTTCGTCATCATCGGCTCCGGCTCGGCCGGCTCGGCCATGGCCTATCGGCTGTCTGAGGACGGCAAGCATTCGGTCATCGTCATCGAATTCGGCGGCAGCGATATCGGGCCGCTGATCCAGATGCCGTCGGCGCTGTCGATCCCGCTCAACATGAGCCTTTACGACTGGGGCTTTGCCAGCGAGCCGGAACCGCATCTCGGCGGGCGCGTGCTGGCGACGCCGCGCGGCAAGGTCATCGGCGGCTCGTCCTCGATCAACGGCATGGTCTATGTGCGCGGCCACGCCCGCGACTTCGACCATTGGGCCGAAGAGGGTGCGGCTGGTTGGGGCTTCGCCGACGTGCTCCCCTATTTCAAGCGCATGGAAGACTCCGACGGTGGCGAGGATGGCTGGCGGGGCAAAAGTGGTCCGTTGCATGTACAACGCGGCTCGCGGCGCAATCCGCTCTACGGCGCCTTTGTCGAGGCCGGCCGGCAGGCCGGGTTCGAACTGACCGACGACTACAACGGTTCCAAGCAGGAAGGATTTGGGCCGATGGAGCAGACCATAAGCGGCGGCCGCCGCTGGTCGGCGGCATCAGCCTATCTGAAGCCGGCGCTGAAGCGCAAAAACGTGAGTCTGGTCAAGGGCTTTGCGCGGCGGGTGATCATCGAGAATCAACGCGCCGTCGGCGTCGAGATCGAAGCTCACAAACAGATTCAGGTCGTTAAGGCGCGACGTGAGGTGATCGTCGCCGCATCGTCGATCAATTCACCCAAGATCCTGATGCTGTCCGGCATCGGCCCGGCCGAGCATTTGCGCGAAAACGGCATTACGGTGGTGGCCGACCGACCCGGCGTCGGGCGCAATTTGCAGGACCATATGGAGCTCTACATCCAGCAGGAATCACTACTGCCGATCACGCTCAATTCAGTGCTGAACCCGTTCTCGAAAGCACTCATCGGCGCGCAGTGGCTGTTCTTCAAGACCGGCCTCGGCGCCACCAACCATTTCGAAGCGGCGGCCTTCGTGCGCTCACGTGCAGGTGTCGACTACCCCGACATCCAGTACCATTTCATCCCCGCCGCAGTCCGCTATGACGGCAAGGCGGCGGCCAAGTCGCATGGCTTCCAGGCGCATGTCGGGCCGATGCGATCGAAGTCACGCGGCTCGGTGACGCTGCGCTCGCCGGACCCGAAATCGCAGCCGGTGATCCGCTTCAACTACATGTCGCATCCAGACGACTGGACGGAGTTCCGCCACTGCATCCGGCTGACGCGCGAGATCTTCGGCCAGTCGGCGTTCGATCCCTATCGGGGCAAGGAAATCTCGCCGGGCAGCCAGGTGCAGTCGGACGACGACCTCGATATCTTCATTCGCGACCACGCCGAGAGCGCTTACCATCCTTGCGGCACCTGCAAGATGGGCCGCGCCGACGACATGATGAGCGTCGTCGATCCGGAATGCCGGGTCATCGGCGTCGAAGGCTTGCGGGTAGCGGATTCCTCGATCTTCCCGCGCGTCACCAACGGCAATCTCAACGCGCCATCGATCATGACCGGCGAGAAGGCATCCGACCATATCCTTGGCCGCACGCCGCTGGCGCCGTCCAACCAGGAACCATGGATCAATCCGCGCTGGCAGGCGTCGGACAGATAGAGCATGATCCGGCGAACGTTCCGCCAAAAGCGAAGACGATTTGGAGACCTCCCATGCGCGCCCAGCCCACGGCATCGCACTATGTCAATGGACGCTACATCGAGGACGACGGCGGCGCGCCGCTGCCGGTCATCTATCCGGCAACCGGTGAGACCATCGCCATGCTGCGTTCGGCGACGCCGAACGTGCTGGAACTCGCCGTCGAGGCAGCACGGGCAGCGCAGCCCGCCTGGGCGCGGCTGAAGCCAGTAGAGCGTGGGCGCATCCTGCGCCGCGCCGCCGACATATTGCGCGCCCGCAACGCCGACCTCGCCCGCATCGAGACGCTGGACACCGGCAAGGCGATCCAGGAAACGCTGGTGGCGGATGCACCGTCTGCGGCGGACTGCCTTGAATATTTCGGCGGTGCGGTTGCCGCCTACAATGGCGAGTCGATAGATCTCGGCGGGCCCTTCGCCTACACAAGGCGCGAGGCCCTCGGCGTCTGTGTCGGCATCGGCGCTTGGAACTACCCGATCCAGATCGCCGGCTGGAAATCAGCACCTGCGCTCGCCATGGGCAACGCCATGGTGTTCAAGCCATCGGAAAACACGCCGCTGTCGGCGCTGGCGCTGGCCGAGATCTACAGCGAGGCCGGCCTGCCCGATGGGCTGTTCAATGTGGTGCAGGGCTATGGCGATGTCGGCGCCGGGCTTGTCGGCCACGATGTCGTCGCCAAGGTCTCGATGACTGGCTCCGTCCCGACCGGCCGCAAGGTGCTGTCGCTCGCCGGCTCGAAAATGAAGCACGCGACGATGGAGCTCGGCGGCAAGTCGCCGCTGATCGTCTTCGACGATGCCGACATCGAGAACGCCATCGGCGGCGCCATGCTCGGCAATTTCTATTCGACCGGCCAGATCTGCTCTAACGGCACGCGCGTCTTCGTGCAGAGCGGCATCCACGACCGCTTTGTCGACCGTCTGATAGCGCGGACCAAAAAAATCCGCATCGGCGATCCGCTCGATCCCGAAACCCAGATGGGCCCGCTGGTCTCCAAGGCGCAGCACGACAAGGTGGTCGGCTATATCGACATCGGCAAGCAGGATGGCGCCGTTCTCGCCTGTGGCGGCAATGTGCCTACGTTGCAGGGTTTTCAGGGCGGGTTCTTCGTCGAGCCGACGGTGTTCACCGGCGTCACCGATGGCATGCGCATCGCCCGTGAAGAAATTTTCGGGCCAGTGATGAGCGTGTTGAAATTCGACGGCGAGGACGAGGTGATCG
>NZ_RZRQ01000203.1:0-11137 GCF_003997785.1 Mesorhizobium sp. M7D.F.Ca.US.004.01.2.1
GTCGTTGCCCGCCCGGCCGGCTCCGATCCGGCCGCCGCGATCGGTGCCGGCGTCAAGACGACCCGCAAGGAATCGAGAGCCACGGTCCGCGACCTGAAGCCAGGTCCCAAGGCCATGGTGGTTGCCGCCGCGCCGCAGGCCGCCCGCTGGGCGCTGACCAGCGGCGAGCATGTCGCCGCCGTTTCAAGCTCGACGACGGCGCCGGGCTACGCGTACAGCATCGTGCACACGCCGCCGAGCGAGGTCTATACTGCCGGCTTCCAGCCGAGCAACCAGGTGGCCGATGCCAACCGCTTCACCGGCAACGCCGTCAAGTTCATGTCGGTCGCCCGCTTCCAGACCAAGTGACGACCAATCGATCGACAAAGCCGCGCCGGGCAACCTGCGCGGCTTTCTGTTGCGCGGCCGCACTGCTCGCCGTTGGTCCAATCACGCCGATCTGACATTGCCGTGATGGTGGAACTGCCTGGCTCTTCAAGGGTTTCTCCGGTGTTCGTTCAAACCCGGGGATATCCATGAAGAGCATTCTATTGGCATCGGTCATTGCGTTGGCAACCGCTTCAGCGGCCATCGCTCCCACGCAGGCCGCGACCATTGTCGTCAAGACCAACGACCATATGCATATGAAGAAGCACTGCAGGACCAAGCTGGTCACGACCTGGAAGCACCACCACAAGGTGGTCAGGGAAGTCAGGGTCTGCAACTGACCCCAGCTCAAAGCTGCTCTGGTAAAAACATCTGGCAAACCCGGTCGATGCAAGTCGGCCGGGTTTTTTCATGCCGTGATGAGAGCCTTATTTTGCGAGCTTGCTCGCCGCGCGCGCCAGGGCTTCGATCTCGTCCCACTTGCCGGCCTTGACCAAGTCATCGGGCGCCACCCAGGAGCCGCCGACGCAGACCACGTTGGGCAGGCTGAGATAGTCGGCCGCGTTCTTGCCGGTGATGCCGCCGGTCGGGCAGAATTTCACGTCGGCGAGCGGCGAGGCGAAGGCCTTCAGCGAAGCGATGCCGCCCGACTGCTCGGCCGGGAAGAATTTGAGAAAGCGCAAGCCGGCTTCGCGCGCCGCCATGATCTCGCCAGGCGTGATGGCACCAGGCAGCAACGGAACATCGCTGTCGGCGGCTGCCGCCAGAAGCTCGCGGGTGATGCCGGGGCTGACGATGAACCGAGAGCCTGCGTTCGCTGCCTCTTCGAACTGCCTGCTATCGAGAATGGTGCCGGCGCCGACGATGGCTTCCTCGACCTCACCAGCCACCCGCCGGATCGCTTCCAGTGCGTCGGCGGTCCTCAGCGTGATCTCGATTGCCGGCAGGCCGCCGCGTGCCAGAGCGCGGGCCAGCGGCACGGCATTGGCGACATCAGAAATCTTCAGCACCGGGATGACCGGCTGGCCGTTGAGGAGCGACAGGAGTTTTTCGGTCTTGCTGGGCATCTGTCTCTCCGTATCCTAGGGAATTTCAACCGATTAGCAGACAGGTGTTTGCCTGTCCATGAAACCGGTCGCGTCGCGTTGTCACGCGCCGTCGTCGGACAGCTTACGGGCTCTTCCCCGACAGGGCCATGACAGGATCCGGAGCCGTTTTGCCTTGAATCGGCTTTTACGAGCGTCTAGTTGCTCTGGCAATGACACCGTCCAATCCATCCCAGCCCCTTCGCGTCGCCGCGCTCTACCGGTTTGCCCGGCTCGACGCCTTTGAGGCGCTGCGGGCGCCGCTTGCTGCCTTCTGTTGCGGGCGCGGCATCAAGGGCACGCTGCTTCTGGCGCATGAAGGCATAAACGGCACCGTCGCTGGCGGCGAAACGGCGATCGCCGAACTGATCGGCTATCTCGAAGCCATCGAAGGGCTCGCCGGCCTCGAGGTCAAGTACAGCGTTGCTACGGAAATGCCGTTCCACCGCATGAAGGTGCGGCTGAAGCGCGAGATCGTCACCATGGGTGTCGATGATATCGACCCTTCCAAAAGCGCCGGCACCTATGTCGCGCCGGCCGACTGGAACGCGCTGATTTCGCAGCCCGATACTGTCATCATCGACACGCGCAACGCCTACGAGGCGTCGATCGGCACTTTCAGGGGTGCGATCGACCCAGCCACCGCAAGCTTTCGCGAGTTCCCGGCCTGGGTGGAGGCGCACCGGGCGGAGCTCGAAGGCCGCAAGGTGGCGATGTTCTGCACCGGCGGTATTCGATGCGAAAAGGCGACCGCCTATGTCAGGTCGCTCGGCTTCGAGGATGTGTTCCACCTCAAGGGCGGCATCCTCAAATATTTGGAAGAGGTTCCGGCCGAACAGAGCCTCTGGCAAGGCGAGTGCTTCGTCTTCGACGAGCGGGTTTCCGTGTCGCACGGCCTCGCCGAAGGCGAGGCGGAACTCTGCCGCGCCTGCCGCCATCCGCTGACCGAAAGCGAGCGATCGTCGCCGAAATTTACCGCCGGTGTTTCGTGCCCGCATTGCTTCGATGCGCGTTCGGACGAGGACCGTCAGCGTTATGCCGAGCGCCAGCGGCAGGTCGAACTCGCCGCGGCACGGGGCAGGGGCCGGCATATCGGATCTTAGGTCCGAGGGTCGCGGCAAGGCGACGGTTTGTCATTGTAATGCTGGGGTACGGGACTTACCTCTGCGACGTTCGAAACCTGCCCGTTCGGCCGGGCAAATCCTGGAGGCATTGAATGTTCGATCCCAAGAAGCTTCTCGACGATCTGCTCGGTTCGCAAATCCCCGGCACCAGCGGCACGGTCCGCGACAAGGCGGGGCAGGCCGTGCAGATGGCCAAGGACAATCCGCTGGCCGCCGGCGCACTGGCCGCCGTGCTGCTCGGAACCGGCGCCGGCCGCGAGGTGACGGGCGCTGCGGTGAAGCTTGGTGGACTGGCCGCGATCGGCGGCCTCGCCTACAAGGCCTACCAGAACTACAAGGCCGGCAACGCACCTGCCGATGCGCCGGCGGCCGGCGAACCGGAATTGCTGCCGCCGCCCAAGGACACCGCCTTCCACCCGTCGCAGGCGCCACAGGGCGAGGACGAATTCACCCTGACCCTGGTGCGGGCGATGATCTCGGCGGCGAAAGCCGACGGCCATATCGACGATGACGAGCGCCAGAAGATCGCCGGCAAGCTCAGCGTGGCCGGCATAGGCCCCGATGCCGAAAAGTTCCTGATGGCGGAGCTGGCAAGTCCGCTCGAGCTCGACACGCTGGTGGCCGGCGCCAAGACCGATGCGCAGAAGCTCGAACTCTATACAGCGTCGCGCCTGACCATCGATCCCGACACACGCGCCGAGCGCGGCTATCTCGACCTCCTTGCCGGCCGGCTTGGCCTGCCGGACGCGCTGGTCGACCATGTCGAGGCGACGGTTTCGGCGGCCAAGGTGCCAGCCAAGGCGGGGACCTCACCCAATCCGCGCTGGTAGGCCAAAACGGCACAGGCCGCCTTTGTCGAGTTAACCTTTCGTTAACTCAGCAAGCGCATCATTCTACACAGTCGGATCGGCTTTCCTCCTCCCAAGCCCGGTTCAGATCAGGGCGGTCGCCAATGACCGCCCTTTTTGTCGAGACCTAGGTGGACTCGCTTGCCATCGCCGCTGTCATTTGCGATGCCTTCTTTTCTCGAGCCAAACCCCGAAAATCAGTCGAGCAAGCGCAGCGCTGCCGGAGGACAACAGCCATGACCGAGCAAAGAACCGCCATCGTCACCGGCGCCGGCACGGGCATCGGCAAGAGCGTCGCCACGGCACTGCTCAAGGCCGGCTGGAACACGGTGTTCTGCGGACGCCGCAAATCCGTGCTGGATGCAGCGGTGGCCGAGGCCGGCCGTACCGATGCCAAGGCATTGGCGGTTGCCTGCGACATCTCCAAGGCTGAACAGGTCGACGATCTGTTCGAGACGGTGGCTGAGGCCTTTGGTCGTGTCGACCTGCTCTTCAACAATGCCGGCATGGGCTACAAATCGACGCCGATCGACGAGATCCCTGTCGAGGTGTGGAACGATATCGTCGGGGTCAACCTCACCGGTTCGTTCCTGTGCGCCCGCGCCGCCTTCGGCGCCATGCGCAAGCAGAGGCCGATGGGTGGCCGCATCATCAACAACGGTTCGGTGTCGGCCTATGCGCCACGTCCGGGTTCGGTCCCCTACACAGCGACCAAGCATGCCATCACCGGACTGACCAAGACGCTGGCGCTCGATGGCCGGCCCTATGACATTGCCTGCGGCCAGATCGACATCGGCAATGCGCTGACCGACATGGCGCAGCCAATGACGGTCGGCGTTCCGCAGGCCAACGGCTCGATATCAGCCGAAGCGGTTATGGATGTTCAGCGCGTGGCCGACGCCGTCGTCCACATGGCCAGCCTGCCGCTCGACGCCAATGTGCTGTTCATGACGGTGATGGCGACCAAGATGCCGTTTGTAGGGCGTGGATAGTTATTTCCCTGCCAGCGGCACGCCGGGCTTGAAGAGCAGAATGGGCCTGATCTCGTAAACGGCGGTAGGATTGACGCGGCGAAGGTCGCGGGCGATCGCGATGGCGTCGTCTCTCGTGGTGCAGTCGACCACATAGAGGCCGAGCAACTGTTCCTTGGTTTCTGCGAAAGGGCCGTCGATGATTATACCGTCGCCCGGGCCGCGCAGCGTGCAAGCATCGTTTGTCGCCCCCAGACGCGCGGACGGTCCAAGCGTGCCTGCCTCATGAAGCCGGGTGTTGATCTTCAGCAGGTCGGCCATCAGCGCCGCGTCTTCCTGCGGCGTCAGCGCCTTGATCGCATCTTCCACGTGATAGGCAAGGATTGCATAGAACATCTGAGGCACCTGCTTCGATCCTGATCCAGGGAGCGTAGCTGTTCCCAACACACACGCCCAGCCCCTGGCCGTGCGTCTCCGGACGGATCATGACACCATCATTGTCGCCAGTCGCAACCGCCAGAAAGAGGCCAGCGGTCCGCTTTGAAGCTCACTTCGCCAGGAACGTTCCGATCCTGTCCAGCGCGCGCAAGATGTTCTCCTCGGAGTTGGCGTAG
Organism: Mesorhizobium sp. M7D.F.Ca.US.004.01.2.1; assembly: GCF_003997785.1. Taxonomy (NCBI): domain Bacteria; kingdom Pseudomonadati; phylum Pseudomonadota; class Alphaproteobacteria; order Hyphomicrobiales; family Phyllobacteriaceae; genus Mesorhizobium; species Mesorhizobium sp. M7D.F.Ca.US.004.01.2.1. The sequence goes on from NZ_RZRQ01000203.1 coordinate 5,009, forward strand.
GAGAGCCTGATATAGCCTTCGCCGAGAATGCCGAAATCGGGGCCGCCGATCAGCGCCACGCCAGCCTCGTCGAGCAGCGCCGAAGCGAGCTTCTTTGCTTTCCAGCCGGTCTTCGACACGTTGGGGAAGGCATAGAACGCGCCCTTGGGCGTGATGCACGAAATGTTGGGCAAGGCAATCAGCCCCTCGACAACGATCTTCCGGCGGCGGTCGAAGGCACGCATCATCTTGTCGACATCGTCCTGCGGGCCGTCGATGGCCGCGATGCCGGCAAACTGGCTCGGCGCGTTGACGCAAGACCAGCAATTGACCGCCAGCTTGCGCACCTTGTCGTAGAGATGGGCGCCCCTGTCGCCATTCGGCCAGATCGACCAGCCCATGCGCCAGCCGGTCATCGCCCAGGTCTTCGACCAGCCGTTGAGCACGATCAGCCGGTCACGGATCTCGGGAAAGCCGAGCAGCGAGCAATGCGTTTCGCCGTCATAGGTCATGACGTCGTAGATCTCGTCGGAAAGGATGGCGACCTGCGGATGCGCCTCCAGCCCCTTGACCAGTTTCTCGATCTCGGCACGGGGCGTGACGCCGCCGGTCGGATTGGCCGGCGAGTTGAGGATCAACAGCCTGGTCTTCGAGGTGATCAGCGCCAGCGTCTCCTCGGCGGAGAAGGCAAAGCCGTTCTCCTCTCGCATCGGCACGGGAATAGGCGCGGCGCCAGTGAACTCGATCATCGAGCGGTAGATGGGGAAGCCCGGATCGGGATAGAGGATCTCGGCGCCAGGCTCGCCGAACATCAGGATCGCGGCGAACATGGTCGGCTTGCCGCCGGGCAGGATCATCACCGTTTCGGGCGATATTTCGACACAGGTGGTGGTCAGCGTGCGCCGCACCACCGCCTCGCGCGTTGCCAGCAGGCCATTGGCCGGCGTGTAGCCGTGGTGGCCGTCGCGCAGCGCCTTGATCGCCGCCTCGACGATGTGCTGCGGCGTCTTGAAGTCGGGCTGGCCGATGCCGAGATTGACGATGTCGCGGCCTTGTTGGGCCAGCGCCGTGGCCCTCGCGAGCACGGCAAAGGCGTTTTCCTCGCCGAGACGGTCGAAGGCCGAAATCGTGTGGAGCATTTTTCCCGTCCGTGTGGTTCTTGCTGTTGGGTCGCGTTTTTGTGAGCCTCGGGCCGCAAAAGTCAAACGGATTGGAGCTTTCGGTGTCGGAAAATCTCAAGGATTGGCAACCGCGTCCGCGGCCCGAGCGCAAGGCCATCGACGGAAGCTATGTCCGGCTTGAGCCGCTGAGCGCTGCAAAACACGGCGACGGCCTCTACGAAGCGTCCTCCGTGTCCGATGTGGAGGGTCGCTTCGCCTGGCTGCCCGACTATCCGCCGGAGACGCGCGCCGCCTTCCAGCCGTGGCTGGACAAGGTCGAGGCCAGCGAGGATCCGCTGTTCTTCACCGTCATCGACAAGGCCAGCGGCAAGGTCGCCGGACGCCAGACGCTGATGCGCATCGATCCAGCCTACGGCGTCATCGAGATCGGCAACATCTATTGGGGGCCACTCATCTCGCGCAAGCCGGGAGCGACCGAAGCGCAGTTCCTGTTCATGAAATACATCTTCGACGAGCTTGGCTATCGCCGCTACGAATGGAAGTGCAACAACCGCAACGAGCCCTCGAAGCGGGCGGCCGACCGGTTCGGCTTCAAGTTCGAAGGCATTTTCCGCCAGCATCTCATCGTCAAGGGTGAAAACCGCGATACGGCATGGTATTCGATCATCGACAAGGAGTGGCCGGCCCTACGCAAAGCCTATGAAGCGTGGCTCGATCCGGCCAATTTCGATGGCGACGGCCAGCAGAGGCGACGGTTCGAGGATTTTCGCGCGCAGTTTGGGGCGTGAGATCAGGCGCGTAACGGGAGTTTGCCATTGGCGCTTACCCACGATCACAGCGGGCATGATCACACTGGGCACGATAATGGGCCGGGTCATGTGCATGGCTCGACCGACAAGAAACGCGTTCTGATCGCAGCCTGCCTGACCGGCGGCTTCATGGTTGCCGAAGCGTTCGGCGGCATCCTCACCGGGTCGCTGGCGCTGCTGGCGGATGCCGGCCACATGCTCGCCGATTCGATCGCGCTCGGCCTTGCCTGGTATGCGTTTCATCTTGCGGGGCGTCCGGCGACCGGCCGCCTCACCTACGGCTTCGGCCGGGTCAAGACGCTGGTGGCCTATACCAACGGCATTGCCATCTTCGTCATCGCGCTGTGGATCGTCTATGAAGCGTGGGGGCGCCTGCAGGCGCCGACGCCGGTGCTTGGCGGGCCGATGCTGGCGGTGGCGATCCTTGGTCTGCTGGTCAATATCGGCTCGTTCTTCGTGCTGCATGGCGGCGACCGCGAGAGCCTCAACATGCGCGGCGCCATCCTGCATGTGCTTGGCGACCTGCTGGGCTCGGCCGCGGCCATCGTTGCGGCGCTGGTCATCCTGGCGACCGGCTGGACGCCGATCGACCCGATCCTGTCGGTCCTGGTCTCGCTGCTGATCCTGTACACGGCGTGGTCGCTGATGCGTGAAGCCGCTCATGTCCTGCTAGAGGGCGTGCCGCCAAGCCTCGACCGCGATCTGATCGCCAGGGACATCGAGGCGACGGTCGTGGGGGTGCGCGAAGTGCACCATATGCATGTCTGGTCGCTTGACGGTACCAGCAACATGGCGACGCTGCATGCCTGCCTCGAGGAGAGCGTCGATGCCTATCAGGCGGTCAGCGCCGTCAAGAAGCGACTTGCCAGCGAGCACGGCATCAGCCATGCCACCGTGGAATCGGAATTCGGACAGTGCGCCGACGATGGCGACGACCACGGGCACGAGCATGACGCGGCCGCGCGTCACGACCACCATCACTAGGACCGATCGATTGATGTCGATTGGTCCTGCCGCAGGAGTTGCAAGACCTTGAAAACCAGCTTGATGAACACCCGCTGCCCTGGTGTGGCGTGATGGACCGCGACACCAGGAATGCTGTTATCGCCGCAGTATGGATCATGCTTCTGTTCGGTATCGGCGCCTACTATCTGCCGACCGTAATGTTGGCTCTCGGCAGCCTTTCGACCGTGCTGGCCGGCGCCTTTGGCATCGTCTTCGTGCTGGCGTTTTTCTCGGTGTTCTGGCTGCGGGCCCGCAACCAGCGTAAAAACCAGGGCAAGTAGGCAAGGAATTTTCGACATGCGCATTCTGATCACTGGCGCCGCGGGCATGGTCGGCCGCAAGCTCATCGCCCGGTTGGCCAAGGACGGCACGCTGCGCGGCGGCAAGATCACCGCGCTCGACCTGCACGACATCGTGCCGCCGCAGGCACCTGGCATGGACGGCGTCAGCGTCACCCTCCACACCGGGGACCTCGCCGAGGCGGGTGCTGCCGAGCGCCTGGTCGCGTCGCGTCCCGATGTTGTCTTCCATCTCGCCGGCATCGTGTCGGGCGAGGCGGAAGCCAATTTCGATCTAGGCTACCGCGTCAATCTCGACGGCACGCGAGCGCTGTTCGACGCCATCCGGCTGGCCGGCTTTGCGCCGCGTGTCGTTTTCACCTCGTCGATCGCGGTGTTCGGCGCGCCGTTCCCGGATGTCATACCGGACGAATTCCATCCGACGCCGCTGACTTCCTACGGCACGCAGAAGCAGATGAGCGAAGCGCTCTTGGCTGATTACACGCGGCGCGGCTTCTTCGACGGCATCGGCATCAGGCTGCCGACCATCTGCGTGCGACCCGGCAAGCCGAACAAGGCGGCCTCGGGCTTCTTCTCCGGCATCATCCGCGAGCCCTTGAGCGGCCACGAGGCGATCCTGCCGGTGCCGCGCTCGGTCGTGCACACCCACGCCAGTCCGCGTTCGGCGGTCAATTTCCTGATCCATGCGGCAGGAATCGACGGCAGCGCCGTCGGGCCGCGCCGCAACCTGACGATGCCTGGCGTCGCCGTTAGTGTTGGCGAGCAGATCGAGGCGCTGGAACGCATCGCCGGCCCAAAGGTGGTGAAACTGATCCGCGAGGAGCCGGACGCGACGATCTGGGCGATCGTCAAGGGCTGGCCGACGCGGTTCGAGGCGCGGCGCTCGAGGGAACTTGGGTTCAGCGCCGAAAAGAGTTTTGACGAGATCATCCGCGCGCATATCGAGGATGAGCTCGGCGGCAAGGTCGCGGGTTAAACTCCGAGCCTCGCGGCGCTGGGCATCATCCGCCGGTCGCCAGGCTTGCCGATAGCAGCAACAGTCCGAACAGGAACACGAAGGCCGCGCCGCCGATCTCGACGATCGAGTGGATGCGGTTGCCCATGCGGCCGTCGCCGGCGAAATACACCGCCCAGTTCTTGGCGGTCACCGCGAGTGTGGCCAGCGCCGAAACGGTGATCGCGGTTCCCAGCGACATCGCCAGCACCGACAGCAGGCCGCCGAGCCAGAGCCCGTTGAGAAGTGCGAAGCTCAGCACGATCAGCGCGCCGGAGCAGGGGCGGATGCCCACCGCCGCCACCGCCGACCAGGCCGTGCGCCAGTCGAAGCGATCGCCCGACAGCAGTGCCGGGTCGGGTGCGTGCGAATGACCGCAGGTGTCGCAGACCTCACCCGCCGCGTGATCGTGATGAGCATGATCGTGTGTGGCGTGATCGTGTGTGGCGTGATCATGGACGTGATCATGCGCGCCGTGGTCGTGATGATCGTGGGAATGGCTATGCGCGTGGGCGTGATCGTCATGCACCTGCAGCGCATGCGAATGACCTGCATGCGAGTGGCCGCCATGCGAATGGCCACCATGAGAATGACCGGCATGAGCCGCCGACAGGCTGTAGGCGGGTCCCCTGCCAAACAGGCGCAGGATGGAAGGACCGAGCTTGCGCCACAGCAGCCAGGCGCCAAAGATGGTGACGAAGACATAGCTCATGATTTCCATGAACCAGGCCGCGTCGGTCATCGAGACGGTGGTGCCGCGCAGGACGAAATAAGCGAGCAGCATCACCGCGATCGCGGTCAGGCCCTGCAGCAGTGCCGAGACGAAGGACAGCAGGATACCGCGGCGCAGCGCCACTTCGTTGGCCACCATGTAGGACGAGATCACCGCCTTGCCGTGGCCGGGGCCGGCGGCATGGAAAATGCCGTAGGCGAAGGACAGGCCGACGAGTATCCAGATCTTGCTGCCGTCCTGGCGCATCGCCTTCATCGCCGTTGCCAGCGCGCGATAGAATTCCTGCTGCCTGAGATTGATCCACATCAGGATGTGGGCAAACGGGCCGGTGGTGGGCGCCATACCGTCATTGACGCCGATGCCGAGCGAACTCTGGGCATGGGCGCCGTTGGCAAAATGCATCATGACAACGGTGACGGCCAACAGGCCGAATGCCAAACGCAGGGACGGTTTCGTCACCGGCTTCATCCTTCTGGCTGACAGGTCAGTTCGAGCTTGGTGGCGAAGATCTTGCTCATGTCGGTGCCGGTCGGATCGTTGAAGAAGGCATCGGTGAGGGTCTTCTGGTTTTCCTTGATCGCCTCGTCCGGGTCCGGACGGATCACCTTGCTGGTGCAATTCGACGGCAGGCCTTCAACCGTGATGTTGGAATCCTCGGTGAAGTCGATCGCGGTGTAGAATGTCGGGTCGTAGACACCGATGTCGATCTTGCCGTTGAGCTTGATCGGCACCTTCGGCTCGGATTCGAACAGGATGATCAACTGGTCGTTGTCGAAATTGGCCATCAGATGCGGCGGCGGTGTCATCGCCACGTCCTTGCCGTCAACGGTGACGAGCTGGAAGTAATTGAACTCGGCCAGCGAGGCATGGACGGTGTCGGCGACCTCCTTCAGCTCCTTGTCGTCGAGCTTCAGGTCGGAGTTCTTGTCGAACTCCATCATCACCGTCGAGGAAAACAGATCGTCGAAGCGCCAGAGGTGACGCAGCGCTTTCACACTTTGGTGATCCGGGGAGAGGATCACGTCAAGGCGGGCCTCGGCGAAGACGTGCGGGTGCACCTCAGCTGGTCCAGTGGCGGCGAAGGTCGCCGCCAAGGCCGAAGCCAGCATGATAGCGTGCCGTTTCAGGTGCATTCTCGGTCGCGATTCCATCGGCCTCGGAGAGATGTCGAGAGTTACCAGAAAGGGGG
>NZ_RZRQ01000204.1:0-11031 GCF_003997785.1 Mesorhizobium sp. M7D.F.Ca.US.004.01.2.1
TCGCTGGCCCGCACGCCGTCGCGGTCGACGATCAGAACGCGCGCGCCCTCCTTCACAAACAGCTCCGCGACGGCGGCGCCGATACCGGCGCCGGCTCCGGTGACGATGGCTGCTTTGCCCTTCAAACGCATGATCGATCCCCTTTTCAAAAACTTGTTTTGCTCTATTTTGCAGAAGCGCTTGCAAAGTGTCGACACTTTTGTATTTAATTTCGGCACGAACTCGGGGATATCAGTGAAAAACACTCCTTCCGTCGAACAACACCTGGAAATCTATCGCCGGATGCTGCTGGTGCGGCATCTGGAAGAGAGCCTTGGAGCGCTTCACAAAGAAGGACGCACGCGCGGTCCGATCCATCGCTGCGATGGCCAGGAAGCCGTCGGCGTCGCCGCGACCGCCGTGCTGGAGGCGGGTGACAAGGTCGCCACCACCCATCGTGGCCACGCGGTCTATATCGGCAAGGGCATGGCCGTGCACCCCGTGGTGGCCGAGATCTTCGGGCGGGCCACTGGTGCCTGCGGCGGGCGTGCCGGCCACATGCTGGTAGCCGATGCCGAAAGGGGCGTGATCGGCGGCAACGCCATAGTTGGTGCCGGCATTCCGGCCGCCACCGGCATGGCGCTGTCAATGCAGATCCTCGGCACCGGCAATGTCGCCATGTGCGTTTTCGGCGACGGCGCCGCCCAGACCGGCATCTGCCACGAGGCCATGAACATGGCGGGGCTGTGGAAGCTGCCGGTCGTCTTCGTGCTCGAACACAACCAGTTCGGCCTGACCGTTCCCTCAGAAGTCCAGTCGCCGGTAGAGGATCTGTCGATCCGTGCCGCCGGCTATGCGATGCCGGCCGAGATCGTCGACGGCAACGACGCCGTGGCCGTCTATCGCGCCGTATCGGCCATGGTCGAGCGTGCCCGGCGTGGCGAGGGTCCCGGCATGGTCGAATGCAAGACCTACCGCATCGAGGGTTTTTCCACCTCCGACATGGGCGGTTACCAGAAGTCGGAGGACATTGCGGCCTGGAAGGCGCGTGATCCACTGCTCGTCTCGCGCAAGGCGCTTTTGGGCGACGTCGGCGAGGCGAAACTCGCCGGGATCGAGGCCGCGGCCAAGGCCGAGGTCGACGAGGCATTCGCGGCCGCACTGTCCGACCCGATGCCAGAGTTTTTCGTCGACGAAGCCTGCAACCCCTACAGCGAGGCGCACTGACATGGCCATGATGCGGTACGCCGAAGCGCTCAATGCGGCACTGCGCGAAGAGATGCAGGCCGACCCTTCCGTTTTCGTCTTCGGCGAGGACATCGGCCGCTATGGCGGCGTCTTCAAGGTGACGAAAGGGCTGATAGAGGAATTCGGCGAAACGCGGGTGCGCGACACGCCAATCTCCGAACAGGCGCTGACCGCCATGGCCGTGACCGCCGCGATGACCGGCACGCGGCCGGTGCTTGAAATCATGTATGCGGATTTCGTGCCGCTGACGCTCGATGCGCTGGTCAACCAGGCCTCGATCTACAATTACATTTGGAACGGCCAGGTGAAGATGCCGTTCGTGCTGCGCACGCAGGGCGGCGGCGGCGCCGGCGCCGGCGCGCAGCACTCCAAGTCGCTCGATTCCATGCTTGCCCACATACCCGGCATCAAGGTCGTTGCTCCTTCGACGCCCGCCGACGCCAAGGGCATGCTGAAGGCCGCGATCCGCGATGACCAGCCGGTGATCTTCCTCGAGCACAAGCTGCTCTACAACACCCGCGGTGAGGTGCCGGACGGCGACGTGATCGTGCCGCTCGGCAAGGCGGCAACCCTGCGCGAAGGCAACGACATCTCGATCTTCGCCACCTCCAAGATGGTGGTGGAGGCGCTGAAAGCCGCGGATCTTCTCGCAGCCGACGGTGTTTCGGCCGAAATCGTCGATCTCCGGTCGCTGCGCCCACTCGACGTCAACGCCATCGTCGCCTCGATCTCGAAAACGCACCATGCCGTCGTGGTCAACGAAGGCTGGCGCTTCTGCGGTTATGCCGCCGAGCTGTCGGCAACGATCATGGACCATGCCTTCGATGAGCTCGACGCGCCGGTCGCGCGCGTCACCTTGCCGGACATGCCGATCCCCTATTCCGAACCGCTGGAAACGGCGATGCTGCCAAGTGCCGAGAAAATCCGCGCTGCCGCGCTAAAGACGCTGAAGTGACGGGGGCGACGGCGATGGCGACCCACCCGATCAGCATCGACAGCGCCGGCGGCGAATATATGGAATCCGTGCTGGTGATCAGCTGGGCGGTGAAATCCGGCGACCCGGTCAAGGCCGGCGATCTTCTCGTCACCGTCGAAACGGCCAAGGCCGCAACCGAAATCGAAGCCGACCGCGACGGCTGGCTGGCGGAAATCTTCTTCGCCGAGGGACAGGAAGCGCCGGTGGGCGCGGTGCTCGGCACGATCGCCGATGAGAAACCGATAGTTGGCGGGAAGCCGATCGCTGGCCAATCCGCTTCGATCGCGCCGGCCACTGCGACGGCTGTAGAACCCAATCCGCGCGAGCCTGTGGCCAGCGAAGCGCCTTCCTCCATCCGACCGCCCGGCAGCCGTGCAATCGCAAGCCCGCTGGCCCGGCGGCTTGCCGCCGCGGCCGAGCTCGACCTTGCCACCATTTCGGGAAGCGGCCCGCACGGGCGCATCAAGAAGCGCGACATCGATGCTGCCCTTGCTGCCCGCTCGAACGAACATGACGGTGCAGTTCAGCGGACGACCGCAGTCAAGACATCGTCTGTTGCCGCGCCGGCGCTGGCCCGACAGACGGTGCCGGTGGTCCTCATCCATGGCTTCGGGGCGGATAGCTCCGTGTGGCGGCAGGTCGTGCCCTTGCTCGGAACAGGGATCGAGACGATCAGCCTCGACCTGCCTGGCCATGGTGCGGAAGCGGCAAAGCCTGCAAGGAGCATCGAGGAGATCGCCTTCCTCCTCTCAGACCGGCTGGAGGAGATGGGCGTGGGCAATGCCCATCTCGTCGGCCATTCCCTGGGCGGCGCGGCGGCTCTCGCGCTCGCCCGGCTTGGCCATCTCGCGGTACGCTCCGTCACGCTCCTTGCCCCTGGCGGGCTTGGCCCCGAGATCAATGCAGGCTTCATTGCCGGACTTGCGCGCGCGACCACGGCGCAGGCCCTGGAGCGGTGGCTGACGGTGATGGTCGGCGACCCCTCGGCCTTGCCGGTCGGTTATGCGCAGGCCGCGCTCAGGCAGATGGAAAAGACCGGCAATCGCGACGCGCTCGCTGCGATGGCCGAAAGCCTCTTCCCGGACGGCACGCAGGGGTTCGACCTAACGGGTGCGCTCGCTGCGGTCGCTGTGCCGACGCGGCTCATCTGGGGCAGGCTCGACCGCGTCATCCCGGTCGCTCATGCAGTCCGCGCGCCGGGCTTCACTGCTGTTCATCTTCTCGATGGCGTCGGCCATGTACCGCAGATTGAAGCGCCGGCGCTCACAGCCCGGCTGATCACCGAGACGGTGCGAAGCGCCGGCTGAGCCGACAAGACCATCACGCCGGCGCCGAAGGCACCGGATACAGAACGCCAGAAGGAGTGCTCGATATGATTTTCGACCATCGCACCTATACCGCCCGCCCGAACAAGCTGTCGCATTTCCTGAAACTCTATGAAGACGTCGGCCTGCCGATGCAGCAGCATTATCTGGGCGAGCCCTTCGGCTTCTTCCAGACGCACATCGGCGACCTGTCGCGCACCGTGCATCTGTGGAAATATGAAAGCCTGGCCGATCGGGAAGAGCGCCGCGACCGCATGGAAGCCGATCCCGAATGGCAGGCCTATCGGCGCAAGGTGATCGAGACCGATTATCTTCTCGACATGCGCAACCAGATCCTCAAACCTGTCTCCTTCTTCAATCCCGGAAAGTAAGATGGACCTGATTTTCTCGGCTGAAGGGCGCAACTGGCCGTTGCGCCTGACCGGCGATGCCGACCGCACGCGCCGTGCGCTGCTTTCGGCCCTGCCGATGCGCCTGCAGCTTCACACGCCCAAAATCGCCGGCAGCCATATCTATTGGCATGCTCCCTTCGTCGAGGATATCGAAGGTGCCACGCATGTGCTTTCCGCAACCGCCGGCGCCTTCATCTACTGGCCGGTGCGGCAGTTCCTCGAAATCACCTTCGCGCCGCTCCAGGCGGAAAATGCCGAGATCACCGTTCTCGGCCATCTCGACGCGCCGGTGGAAGGCATTGCCGAGCTTGCCGCGACGCTGAAGCGGGATCAGGGCCGCCGTATTCTGGAAGGCACACTTGTCCGGTCGGATCGCGGCGTGTCCGAGCCTTCGCCGCCATTGTCGCTGCCGCAGAATATCATCGCCGCGCGCAAGGCGCTGTGGGCGTCCTGTCCCGCCGACATCAGCCGGGTCACCGCGTCACGCGCCATCATGCACCCGGCAGGTCCCGTTTTCACCGCGGAGTCGGAAGCGCGGGTGCTGCACGAATTCCTGTGGTGGGTCCGCGCCGAGCGCGGCAGGAAGGACGAATTGGTGCTGCGCCAGGTGGCAGCAATCGCACTCGACAAGACCGCGACCCGCCTGCGCGACTTCTGCCACATGGAGGAAACGCCGGCCCTGCTTTTCCGGCTCAAGGCGGCGATGGACGATCGGCATCCTTTCGACACCCTGATCGACGAGGCAATCCTGGTTGCCGGACGGATCGGCGCCTGGCTCGATCTTCTCATCCCGTGGAACGACCTCAACGAGGCCTTCCGCGCAGCGCTTGACGGCAGGAAGGCCAGGTGATGCAAAAACTGACCATCGGCATTGTCGGTTTCGGCGTCATCGGGCAGCGCTGGACGGCTTGCTTTGCCCATGCCGGGCACGCGGTGCGCGTGTTCGATCCGAGGGAGCGGCGCGAAGCGGCTTTCAATGAGGTGCTGCCTGCGCTCATGGCCGACCTCGATGCGCTGCAAGGATCCTCGCACGCGCCCGGTGCGATCCGTCTTTTCCCGACACTCGCCGAGACGCTCGAAGGGGTCGATTTCGTGCAGGAGAACGGCCCGGAAGACCTGGCCCTCAAGCGCCGGCTGCTGGCCGAAATCGAAGACCATGTCGCTGACGAGGTCGTCATCGCTTCCTCCTCCTCGGCCCTGCTGGTGTCCGACATGCAGGACGAGTGCCGCTTGCCCGGCCGCGTCGTGCTCGGTCATCCCTTCAATCCGGCGCATCTGATGCCGCTGGTCGAGATCGTCGGCGGCAAGGCGTCCGATCCGCAGGCAATCGTCCGGGCACACGCCATCTATGAGGCCATCGGCAAGAAGCCAGTGACGCTCAACCGGGAAGTGACCGGCCATATCGCCTTGCGCCTGATGGGCGCCATGTGGCGCGAGGCGATCGCGCTGGTGCGCGACGGCGTCGCTTCAGTCGAGGACGTGGATCGTGCCTTCATGTATGGGCCGGGTGCGAAATGGACCCTGCAAGGTTCGTTCATTTCCAACAGCCTCAACGCCGATGGCATCGAGGACTTCCTGCGCAAATATGGCCCGACCTATCAGGCGATCTGGGACACGCTGCTCGACGCAAGGCTCGACAACGAGACCATCCGCGCGATCACGGCTTCGACAGGGGCCGCCGTGAACGGACGCAGCCAGGACGACCTGAAGGCCGAGCGTGAGGCAGGTTTGGTCGGCATTTTGAAAACGGTGGCTGAACACGGCGCGCTTTGACATCGCAGCTCAGGAGAACACCCATGAGTTACCGCACTGCCCTCGTTACCGGCGCCTCGAAAGGCATCGGCGCGGCAATCGTCGAGAGCCTGATCGCGGAAGGATTGACCGTCCATGCACTGGCGCGCAACCATGATGCGCTGCAGGTCCTGCAGGCGCGGCTCGGGCCACGCGTAAAACCGCTTGTCGCCGATGTGCGCGACCACGAAGCGATCGCGGCTGCGCTCGGTGCGGCGGAAATCGATGTGCTGATCAACAACGCCGGCGGTCTGGCGACGGTGCGCCCGCTGCATGAGCAAAGCGCGGAGGAAACAGCCGAGGTGGTGGCGCTGAACCTCACCGCGCCCTTGCAGCTCATCCGTCTGTTGCTGCCGGGCATGATCGCGCGCAAGCGCGGCCACATCTTCAACCTGACCAGCACGGCGGCCAGCGCCGTCTTTCCCGGCACGACGATCTACGGTGCGGCCAAGGCCGGCCTTTCCCAAGCCGGCCGCATCCTGCGCTTCGATCTCGCCGGCACCGGCGTGCGGCTGACCGAGATCGCCCCCGGTCGCGTGGAAACGGATTTCTACCTGAAGGCCTTCGACGGCGACCGCGAGGGCCTGCGCAAGCGCATGTACTCGCAACAGCGGCCGCTCGGCCCGGGCGACATTGCCGCCGTGCTTGTTGCCGCGCTGCGGATGCCGGACCATGTCGACATCGCCGAACTGACTGTCGCGCCAAGCGAACAGGCACCCGGCGGCCATGTCTATCCGGCCGCACCCCAACGATGAGCGGACTGCGGGGTATCAGCAACGCCTCGCATCAGCCTGGGCCTGTCAATTTGTCGAGCACGGCCGTGCAAGCCTCCTCCCAGGCCGCCGGCACGCCGCGCGCCGAAAGCACCCGCAGCCCCCGCTCGGTGATGCCGCCCGGTGTCACCAACTCCTCGAGCATCTGATCCATCGGCTGGTCCGTCTCGTCAATCAGCCGCCCGGCGGCCACGAATGTCAGCGCCGTCAGCCGGCGGCCAATTGCCGGGTCGAGACCTCGGGCACTCGACCATTCAGTCGTCCTGCGGATCAGATCCTGCACCCAGCCATAGATGGCGGCATTGATGGTGGCCACCTCGAAGTCCGTTTCGCTGACCAGAGCGATCGAGGGGCCGAGCCGGTCGAGAACCGCCCGCGCCTGCTCAAGGTCGGGGAAATAGATCGTCGGACTGGCACAGATTTCGGAAGCCGTGAACGGCATGGCGCGCACCGCGCGCGCGGGCGCGACAGCGAACCGCGACAGCGCTACGCCGGCGCAAACCGAAACCACCACCTGGTCCTTGCGCCACGGCAGGCCGGCGACCGCGTCCGGCGCATGGGCGGGCCGTACGGCGACAATGACGACCTCGGACCGTTCGACGAGATCGCGATTGTCGATCGCCAGCCGAAAACCGTGCTGGTCGGAGAGTGCCGCCGCCTTGCCGCGCGGCGACAGCACGATTGCCGCGGGATCGAGCCCGGAACGCAGGAACCCGGCCAGCATGGACGTCGCCAGATGCCCGACACCAAGAATGCCTACAATCATTGTTGTCCCCCGGATTTAAACCTGCTGCTTGCCATTCACACGAAGTTGGGAAAGAAAGGCGCTCTACAAAGTGTAGACACAACCTGCATACAAATCAGATGAGAATCGTCGTGACCGAACGAGCCGAGACCAGCGCCGATAGCGATCCGTCCCTTGCCGCCGAGGCCGAAACGCGCCGCGCTGCCGACAGCAGCGAACGCGCCTACAACACCATCCGCAAGCTTCTGGTCGAGTTCAAGCTGAAGCCCGGGGAACGCATCAATGAGGTCCAGCTTTCGCGCAGCCTCGGCGTTTCGCGCACACCGATCCGCGAGGCGCTGAACCGGCTCGCCTCCGAGGGTTTCGTTTCGCTCACGCCCAATCGCGGCTTTTTCGTCAGAAGCCTCAGCACCGAGGGCCTGCTCGACCTCTACGAGTTCCGCTCGATCATCGAATGCGCTGCTTTCAAGCTGATGTGCGAACGCGCCGACGACAGTGAAATCGACCGGCTGCGGAGCTACTGGGAAGCGATCGTCGACGCCTACCCGGACCAGCCGCCGGATGTCATCCTGGCCGAGGACGAAGGCTTCCATCTGCTCATTGCCGAACTGTCGGGAAATCCGGAACTTGTCGGCCAGCTCAGCTCCATCAATGCGCGCATCCGCTTCATCCGCCGCATCCAGATCGAACATCCCTCGCATGACAAGGCGCAGATCACCTCTCATTCGGCCATCGTCGATGCCGCCGTCAGGCGGGATGCCGAAAACGGCATGAAACTGCTGCGCGAACATATCGAAATGACCGTCTCCGCCACGCAACAGGCGCTCAAGGACGCCCTGCTCAAGGTGTTCGCGCCCGGTAACGGCGCCGATCTGAAGCGCCGGCGAAGGGCGCGCGACGCATAATCGATATCTGAGCACAAAATTGAACGCAATAGTGTCGACACTTTCTTGACGACAGTCTCTTTGTCTGCTTCGATGGGTTCCAAGGGAGAGAAGACCGGAACGGCCGCTCCTGCTGTGACCAGTAGCCAAGGGGAACCATCATGAGAAAATTTATCGCCACACTCATTCTCGGAGCATCGCTATTCGCGGGCCCGGCCATGGCCGAGCAGATCACGATTGGTCTATCCGCTCCGCTCTCCGGCCCGCAGGCCTATTTCGGCACCACATGGCATAATGGCTTCAAGCTCTATGTCGACAAGCTGAACGCCGATGGCGGGGTCAATGGTGTGACCGTCGCCTATGAACAGGAAGACGACAAGGCAGATCCGCGCGAGGGAACGCTCGTGGCGCAGAAGTTCTGCGACAATGACCAGATCGTCCTCGGCCTCGTCAACTTCAATTCCGGCGTCGCCCAGTCCACCTTGCCGATCTATGAGGATTGCTCGCTGCCGACGATGACCTTCGGCTCCAACCCATCGCTGACCAAGCAGGGCTACAAGCTTATGGTGCGCCCGGTCGCGAACGATCTGGCGGGCGCGCTGCTGCCGGCTGAATACGCGCTCGGCAAGCTTGGCGCCAAGACGGCGCTGGTCGTCAACGACAAGCAGGTTTTCGGCCAGGGAATCTCCGAAATCTTCGCCAAGAACTTCGAGAATGGCGGCGGCAAGGTCATCGACACGATTTCGGTCGCGCCAAGCGATGTGGACTTCGCCGCCGTGCTGGCGCAGATCAAGCCGAAGAAGCCCGACGTCATCTATCTCGGTGCCGTCATGCCGCAGCTGGCGCTCTTTGCAAAACAGATGCATGAGCAAGGCATCACCGCCACCCTGATCGTACCCGACGGCGGCTATACGCCGGACCTGATCAAACAGGCCGGCGAGCCCAACGTCCAGGGCACGCTCGTCGCCATCCAGGTGCCGCCGATGGATGCCTCGCCGGAGATCGCCGAGTTCGCCAAACTCTACAAGGCCAAGTACGGCGAAGAAGCCGGCCCTTACTCGATCTATGGCTATGTTCAGGGCCAGATCCTCGAACAAGTGCTGAAGACGACCAAGGGCCTGGCGCGCGAGGACATCAACACGGCGCTGCACGCGGTCAAGGTCAAGACCGCCGTGGGTGAACTGGAATTCGACGAAACGGGCGAACTTAAAGTCGCCCCATCGTACCTCTACAAGGTCGAGGGATCGAAGTTCCAGCTTGTCGGCTCGAAATAGCAGCCGGGCGCCGGAGCCGCCTGCTTTTTTTAAAGGCGGCTCCTCTTGCCTGTCGACGGCCGCGCCTGACAAGAGTGCGACGGACCGTCGATCGGGAACCCATTGCACAGGACATCGGCCCATGCTGGGAAACCTCATTCAACAGACGGTCAACGCGTTGACCATCGGCTCGATCTACGCGCTGATCGCGCTCGGCTACACGATGGTCTATGGCGTGCTGCGCATGATCAATTTCGCCCATGGCGAGATGTTCATGCTCGGTGCCTATGTCGCCTTTCTGATCCTCAGCATGCTCGTCGGCGATATCGGCATGGCGGGCGCGATTGCGCTTACCGTGGCCTTTGTCGTCGCTGTCTTCCTGGTGGGCTTCATCGGCGTCGGCATTGAACGCATTGCCTACAAGCCGTTGCGAAATTCTACCCGGCTTGCGCCGATGCTGTCCTCGCTTGGCGTTTCGCTTTCGCTGGTCACCGGCATGCAGATTCTTGCCGGCCCGCAGCCGGTCGCCTTTCCGAGCTTCTTTCCCGTCGTCCGCTATGAAGTGCTGGGTGGCACCATCACCTCGATGCAGATCGGCATCCTCGTCGCCGCCTTCGTGTTGATGTTCGGCCTGCATTTCCTCGTCAACCGCAGCCGTATCGGCATCATCGTGCGTGCCGTTTCGGAAAGCCGCCCCACCGCACAGCTTCTGGGCATCAACGTCAACGGCGCGATCTCGATGGTGTTCTTTGTCGGCCCGCTGCTCGGCGCGGCCGGCGGCATCCTCTATGCCAGCTATTACGGCATCATGTCGCCGACCATGGGCGCCGTCATTGGCCTGAAGGCCTTCACCGCGGCGATCCTCGGCGGCATCGGTTCCATTCCCGGCGCCATGCTTGGTGCCTTCATCCTCGCCTTCGTCGAAGTCGGCGGAACCGCGCTGCTGCCCGTCATCACCCATGGCGTGCTGGGCACCGAATATCGCGACGTGCTCACCTTCGCGATCCTCATACTCGTGCTTCTCGTTCGTCCCGCCGGCATATTGGGCGAGGCCGTGTCCGAGGAAAGCATCGTGTACAAGAGGGAGTTCTGATGTCCGTCGCCGAGAGCCTCGCGGCTGCCAGGCCGCGTTCAAGCCGGGCCGTCGCGTTCCTTGTCTTTGCCATCGCAATCGCGCTGATCGCGGCGACGCCCTTCCTGCCCAACTACTACATCCGTGTCATCGACAGCCTGCTGATCTACATCCTGCTCGGCATCGGCCTGAACATCGTGATCGGCTATACTGGCCTGCTCGATCTCGGCTTCGTCGCCTTCTACGCGGTCGGTGCCTATAGCTACGCACTGCTGGCCAGCCCCCAGCTCGACCTGCACCTGCCCTTCCTGCTCATTCTGCTCGTCGCCGCCTGCCTTGGCGCGATCACCGGCATATTGCTCGGCATCCCGGTGTTGAGATTGCGCGGCGACTATCTTGCCATCGTCACACTCGGCTTCGGCGAGATCGTGCGCATCATCATCAACAATGTCGACTGGCTTACCGGCGGGCCGAAAGGCATCGCCCGCCTCGACAAGGCTTCGATCCTCGGCATCCAGATCGCCCGGCCAGCAGCACGACGACGAGCAGAAGCCAGAAGAAATCGACGGGCCGGGCGATCTGGATGCCGAGGA
>NZ_RZRQ01000205.1:0-10989 GCF_003997785.1 Mesorhizobium sp. M7D.F.Ca.US.004.01.2.1
GGTCAGGATCTGCCCGACCAGTTTCGCCATTCCATTGGCGATCTCATAAGGCGTCCGGCGGAAATAGGACTTGGTGTCGTTGGTGCCGAGCATCACGATGACCAGATCCAGCGGCAGATGGCTGGCGATGGCCGAGGGCAGGTAATTGGCGCCGTTCAGGCGTGGGTCGTTGGGGTCGTCGAGACAGGTCGTGCGTGCGCTTAAGCCTTCTTCGATAATGTGATAGCCCGCTCCCAGCGCCGCCGCCATGACGCCGGTCCAGCGCTGGTCATAGGGATAGCGATAGGTCGGCGACCCCTCCTTGACCGGAACCCAGCCCCAGGTCAGCGAGTCGCCGTAGCACATGATGTTTTTTGGCGGTGACATCCATGTTTCTCCATCTGTTTGCAATTGTCTGAACGCGCGGATTTGTCGGTCCCGGCGAGGGCCAGTGCCGGCTTGCCTTTCGCCATCTCAAGTCAAGGGTTTCGCACGCGCACTCCGTAGAAGATCGCAGCACCGAGAATGATGACGCCCTGGGCGATGAGCTTGCCGGGCTCGTCGATGCCGAGCACCGTCATCACCACGAACAGCAGGGCGAAGCACAGCGCGCCGAAGAAAGGCCCCCAGACGCCGCCGTCGCCGCGGCCGAAGACGACGCCGCCAAGGATGGTTGCCGCGACGGCCAGGATCGGCAGATCGAGACCGATGCGGACGCTACCGACGGCAATCGAACCGGTCTGCACCAGGGCCGCGATCGCCGCGATCAGGCCGGCGAGCGTATGCGCCAAGATGACGGTGCGCTGAACCGGTACGCCGGAAAAATGGGCGGCTTCGGCATTCTCTCCGACCGAGGCGACGTAGCGGCCAAACACCGTCTGCGACAAAAGCAGCCACACCGCGGCGGTCAGCAGGATCCAGAACAGCACCGGCGTCGGAACCGACAGGAATTTCGTGTTGTAGAGGTCGTTGAACAGTTTCGGCACGTCGCCGGGCGGATTGCCGCTCGACAGGAACTGCACCAGCCCGACCAGGATGATGCTGACCGCCAGCGTGACGATGACGGCCGACACCCGCCGGTTGCCGATCATGAAGCCGTTGAACAAGCCAATGACGAGGCCGGTGGCGAGCGCCAGCACGACGAAGAATGGCAGCGACGCGCCGGGGAAGCTGCCCGACGAAATAAAATAGTTGATCAAGAGGATGATGCCGCCGCCGGAGAGGTCGATCGACTTCACCCGCATGACGACGAGTTGCCCCAGCACGAGGATGCCGAGCGGAACGATCTGCCTGATGAAGATACCCATGATGTTGAGGTTGAGCATGTTCGGCCGCGCGATCCACAGCGTCGCCAGCAGCACGAGGAAGACAAAATAGGACGGCGGGATGCGCAGCAGACGCCGGGTAATCGGATTTGCGAGAACGGCAGCCATTTCTCAGAGCCCCATCTTCTTGCGGGATTGCAGCCCGACCACCGCCAGCAGGATGCCACCCTTGATCGCTGTCTGGACAAAGGGCGAGACGTTGGCGAGGTTCATGCCATTGGCCAGCAGCGCCATGACCAGCGCACCGATCACCGTGCCGTGCAGGCTGCCTATGCCGCCGGAGAGCTGGGTGCCTCCAAGGGCTACGGCGGTGACGGTGTCGAGTTCGAAAAGCAGCCCGACATTCGGATCGCCCGACACGATGCGCCCGGCCAGGAAGACACCGGAAACCGCTGCGAAACAGGAACAGACCATATAGGCGAGGATGATGTTGCGGCGGTCGGAGACGCCGAAATTGCGGGCGGCACTCTCGGCGCCGGACGCGATGCCGCCGCCGATCGCAAACAGGTGCAGCCCGTATCGCGATCCGTAGAGCAGCTTCCAGGCTGCCAGGATCACGACGATGCCCCAGAAGACCGGATAGGGAATGCCAAGGAAATTGCCCGAGACGGCGGCGATGACGATCTCCGGCACGGTGCCGCCGGAGACGGGACGCAAGATGCGCGTGATGCCAAGCACGATGTACTGCGTCGACAGCGTCGCGATGATCGGATGGACGTTGAAGCGGGTGATCGCCAGGCCGTTGATCAGCCCGATGAGTGCGGCCAGCAGAAAGACCGCCGGGATCAGTACGATCGCCGGCTGGTCGAGCGCCAGCACCGCCGTGGTGAAGCTGATGACCGAGCCGACCGATAGATCGAGCCCGCCGATGAGCACGACGACGAGCTGTCCGATCGCCGCAATGATCAGCGGCATCGCCTGGGCAACCAGGTTGAAGAGGTTTTCAGCCGTCGCGAACTGTGTCGTCTCGACCGTCAGCCAGAGCGAAATGAGCAAGGCAACTAGCAGCGGCAGGCCCCACAGGCCTTGCCGTGTGTTCCGGCCACTCAAGATGTTAAACAGCGAACGATGCATGGAGGCCCCTAATGCTGGCGCGTGGAGCCGCCCATCAGGGCCGCGTCGAGGATCTTGTGCTCCGTCGCCTGCGCTGCCGGCATTTCGGCAACGATCGTGTCGTGATGGACGACGTAGATGCGGTCGCAGAGCCCGATCAATTCGATCGTCTCGCGAGACAGCACCAGCACGGCGCCGCCCTTGCGGGTGAAGTCGCGCAGCAGATGGTAGATCTCGGACTTGGCGCCGATGTCGACGCCGCGGGTTGGCTCCTCGACCAGCAGAAGATCGAGATCGGCGGCAAGATAACGGCCGAGCAAGACCTTTTGCTGGTTGCCACCCGACAGGGAGCCGACCGGAGCGGACGGCCCTGCCGCCTTTATGTTCATGACCTCCATCATGTGCGCGATGACGCTTCGATAGGGTCGCGCCGGCGCAAGTTCGGGTCGCCTCGAATGCAATCCGATGGCGATGTTGTGGGCGATCGGCAAAGCGAGGAAGAGCCCCTCTTCCTTGCGGTCCTCGGGCACGAAGCCGACCTTCAGTTGCTGCAGATGACGAACGCCCGCAGATGTCGAGAGCGGCATCTTCAGCGCTTTGCCGTTGATGGAAATCGTCCCGGCGAAGGGATGGTAGCGGCCGATCAGCGATCTCAGGAAGCGCTGCTGGCCCTGCCCCTCCAGCCCGGCCAGGGCGACGATCTCGCCCTTGTGCAAAATCAGCGACAGCGGCTGCGCTGTCTCGGTGATCCTGAGGTTCTCGACGCGCAGGATCTCGTCGCCTTTGTCATCGGTGCGATCAGGGAAAAGGTCCTGGAGTTCGCGTCCGACCATCATGGCGATGAGTTCGTCGGTGGTGATCTCGGACACCATCCTGGTGCCGACCAGCGCGCCGTCCTTCAGCACCGTCACCGTGTCGCACAGCTCGAAGATCTCCTCCATGCGATGCGAGATATAGACGACAGCCTTTCCCTTATCGCGCAGCCGGCGGATGTTGCGGTTGAGCACATCGACATCGGCCGCGTTGAGAGCGGCCGTCGGCTCGTCGAGGATGAGCACGCTGGCGTCGGCCTGGATGCAATGCGCGATCTCGACGAATTGCCGCTCGGCGATCGTCAGATTGGAAACGAGCTGCGACGGGTCGAGCGTGAGGCCGAGTTCGCCAAGCGCCTTGGCGGTCTGGCTGCTCATCGCGCGATAGTCGATCGAGCCGAACCGGGTCGTCGGCTCCCGGCCGAGAAACATGTTCTCGGCGATCGACAGATTGGGCAGCAGCGAATGCTCCTGGAAAACGGTCGAAATGCCCGCATTCAGCGCGTCGCGCGGCGACTTCAGATCAAGCTTTTCCCCGTTCATGAAGATCTCGCCGGAATCGAGCTGATGCACGCCCGCCAGGATCTTCATCAATGTCGATTTGCCGGCGCCGTTCTCCCCCATCAGGGCGTGAACACTGCCCGCCTTGAGATCGAGGGAAACGGAGTGGAGCGCCTTGCTCCCTCCGAACGCCTTCGAAATGTGGGACATCTCGATAAGATTGGTCACGAAACCCTCGAACGAACCGGATTCGACAGATGGAACGGCCTGCGGGGAATGCTTGTCCACTCCCCGCCAGCCACGGCGCCGTCACTTCTTGCCGTAATATTCCTTGAGCTTGTCCTCGGGCAGTTCGCTCGGCCACCAGACATTGGCCGTCAGGTCGTCGCGATAGTATTTGGCGGCCTTGTCCTTGTCCCAGCCGTCGGGATTGTAGACATAGCGCTTGTAGAGCTGTTGACCCTCGAGCAGGGCGACAGCGGCGCGCACGCCGGCCGCACCTTGGGCGGGGCTGTATTCCGGCGAGATCGACTTGAATCCGTCAGTGATCCACTGGCCGAAATAGCCATTGTTGCCTTCGCCCGAAATCGGTGGA
The DNA here is from genome assembly GCF_003997785.1 of Mesorhizobium sp. M7D.F.Ca.US.004.01.2.1. NCBI lineage: Bacteria > Pseudomonadati > Pseudomonadota > Alphaproteobacteria > Hyphomicrobiales > Phyllobacteriaceae > Mesorhizobium > Mesorhizobium sp. M7D.F.Ca.US.004.01.2.1. Next base: position 4,266 of record NZ_RZRQ01000205.1, read on the forward strand.
ATGGGCGTGCCGAACTGCTTGAAGACATCGACGCAGGCGCGCGTCATGTCGGCGCCGGACGACCAGATGCCATCGACCTGCGGGTTGTTCAGATAAAGCGTCTCGCACAGCTTCTTGGCCTTGTCGTACTGCCAGTCGCCATGTTCCTCGGCGATGATCTGTACATGCGTGCCCTTGAGCGATTCCAGGAGGCCGTTGTAGCGGTTGGTGTCTTCCGGATGGCCGGCCAGGCCACGCAGGACCCAGATCTTGCCGTTGTCGCCGACGGTCTTCACCAGCCAGTCGCCCATCACCTTGCCGAAGTGCTCGGCGCCGCCCTGGATTTCGGTGGTGTAGGCGTCGGAATCGATGCGGCCGGTGTGAAGGATGACGGGGATGCCGGCGGCGACCGCCTTGGCGATGCTGGCATTCGCCGATGTGCTAGTCACCGGCTGAACGATGATCGCGTCGACATGCTGCGCGATCAGATCCTCGATGTCGGCCACCTGCTTCTTCTGGTCGAAGCCGGCATCGAGCAGGATGAACTTCGAGATGCGCTTGTCCTTTGCCGCGGCGTTCTCCGCCTCATGCGCCACCTGCACCGTCCAGGTGTTTGCGTTGACGCCGAAGTCGCTCATTCCGATGACCCAGGGCGGGTCCTTCTTGAACGCACCGGCCGCGGTCATGCGCGTGTCGTCGGGGCGCGGCGCGACGCCGTCCATCAGCTTGACATCTTCCGCATGCGCCAGGGACGTCACGGCAAGCGCTGATGCGACGAGCACTCCCAAACCGACGGTTTTCAGCAATCCTAACATTGAATTCTCCTCCTTGTGGTTGCCCCGGCCTACGAATTCGTATGGCCGGCCGTACGAATTCGCACGGACCGCGAGACGCTCTCCCAAAGCATGCCCGGCGTCGCAAACCGACCGATGCACGCAATTCTCCCGCCCCCGACACATGCGTGTCGAAGCCCAACTTCTGCTGGACGATGATGACGGTCGAGAACTCCTCCGGGCACTTTAGAAGCACAGCGGATTCGGCCTGTCAATAGTTAGTCATGTTGAATGACTATTCCCTTGCTTGCCTTTCACCGCTCCGCTATCCATCATGAATGGCGCTCGCCGGCTTCGGCGTGCTGTCAGTTCCGACGGGAAAAAACATGCGATCTGTCTTGTGCTACGGCGACTCCAACACGCACGGCCAAATGCCCGGCAAAGGACCGCTCCAGCGCTATGGTCCGGGTGAACGCTGGCCGGGGATATTGCGTGCTCAGCTGGGGGCCGACTGGTACGTCATCGAGGAGGGATTGAGCGGCCGAACCACTGTCCACGACGATCCGATCGAGGGCGCCCACAAGAACGGCCGAACCTATCTCCGCCCTTGTCTGCAGAGCCATGCGACGCTCGACCTCGTCATCATCATGCTCGGAACCAACGATCTGAAGATCCGTTTCAACAAGCCGCCGTCGGAAGTGGCGATGGGCATCGGCTGCCTCGTCTACGACATCAAGGAACTGGCGCCCGGGCCGGGCGGCTCGACGCCCGAGATCTTGATCGTGGCGCCGCCGCCGATGCAGGACGACGTCAAGGAATGGAAGTCGATCTTTGCCGGCGCGCCGGAGAAATCGCGCCTGCTGGCGCTCGAGTTCGAGGTCCTGGCGGACTCGCTCGAACTGCACTTTTTCGATGCCGGCTCGGTGGTGTCGTGCAGCGAAGCGGACGGCTTTCACATCGATGCCGAGGCGCACAGATTGCTGGGCACCGCACTCGCCCGCGCGGTCGATGCCATCGGCTGGAGCCGCTCGACATGAGCAACCATACCGCCGCGAGGCAACGCGCGCTTACCGACGGGGCGATCCTTGCCTGACATGAGATTCGCACCACCCAATCCGTTGCGCATCGCCGATCGTGCGAGCGGGCTGAATGCATTGAGCGTGCGCAGCTACAACGAGCGGCTGGTGCTGTCGCTGCTGCTTCAGAACGAAGGCATTTCGCGGATGGAAATCGGCGAGAAGACCGGCCTGTCGGCGCAGACGGCCTCGGTCATCGTCCGCTCGCTCGAGCAGGAAGGCCTGGTCTCGCAGGGCTCAGCGCAGCGCGGCCGTGTCGGGCCGCCAACCATCCCACTTTCGCTCAATCCGGAGGGCGCCTATGCGGTTGGCGTCGGCTTCAGCAGGCGCAGGATCGACATCGCGCTCATCGACTTCATCGGCACCGTGCGCTTCCACACGCAGTTGCCGGCGGATGAAGCCAATCCCTTTCCGCAAAGCAGCGAACTGCTGGAGGCGATCAGGCAAGCCATGACGAGCCTGCCGGTCGAGGCGCGCGGCCGCGTCGCCGGCATCGGGCTGGCAGTCCCCGACGAGGTCGACGCCATGGCTGCAACCCGCAACGGATCGAGCACCTCCCTCAAGGCTCTGCAAGGCGAGATCGAAGAGCAGAGCAAGCTGCCGGTTTTCGTGCAGAACGACATCACCGCGGTGGCCGGCGGCGAAAGCATGTTCGGTGTCGCCAAGCCGCTGAACGACTATTTGTTCTTCTATCTCGGAGCACGGCTGCAGAGCAGGCTCATCCTCAACCACCAGATCTACAAGGGAAACTCCAGCGCCAGCTTCGATCATGGCCTTGTGCGCCTGGAGAGCGAACTGACCAGGCGCGGGCGCCCGTCCGAAATCATCTGGAGCAGCAGCCCTGAGTGGCCTGACCTTGGCGAGGCCTACAGCGAATGGCTGGGGGAATGCTCCAATCGCCTGAAAGCGTCGATCTCCGCACTGAATCAGTTTGTCGAGTTCAGGACGGTGGTCCTGTCCAGTTATGCGCCGCAGAAAATCGCCAAGGCCTTGTGCGCAGACATCGGCCGGGAATTCCCCGACATCCAGGCGCTGCCGGCGCGCGTCACCATCAGCCCCAAGGCAGTCGGCGCGGCAAGCCTGCCGTTCAGTTCGCGCTTCATGATCCAGTGATCGGGCCGAACCGGCACCCTGCTCCCGCCGGCCGGCCGAGCATGCACCTTCTGCAGGTCCATCAGCGATTTTCAGATGAGCAGGCGAATCCACTTGCCAGGAGACCTCACTTAATAGCATGTTAAGTGAACCCTGAGATCGCCATGAAGATTACCGAGGACCACATCCCAGACGACAGCGCCGCGTCCAGCGCGGAAGCGCGCCGCTCGACGGTGCTCGGCGATCGCATCAAGGCCTATCGCACCACGCGACGCCTGACGCTGCGCCAGCTCGGTGACATGATCGGCACCACCGCCAGTTTCCTGAGCCAGCTTGAGCGCGGCCTTTCGGGCGCCAACACCAGCACGCTGATGCTGATCGCCAATGCGCTCGGCATCAGCCTTGCCGATCTTTTCGACGACTGCGAAGTGTCGCCGCACACGGTGCTGACACGCGCCGAGCGGCCGGCGCTGCCGACCAGCGAAGGCTACCGCAAGACGCTGCTGTCGCGCCGGCCAATCCGCGAGATGGAAGTCTATTGCGGCGAATTCGCCGTCGGTGGCTCGACCGGCGACGTGCCTTACACGCATGGCAACGCGCACGAGATGTTCCTCGTGCTGCGCGGGCGCGTGCAACTGACGCTCGGAGACGAGAGCTTCATCCTCGAAGAGGGCGACAGCATCGAATACTCGACCTCGACGCCCCACCGAACCATCAATGTCGGTGACACGGTGGCCGAAGTGCTCTGGATCATCGCGCCGCCGACCAGCGGCGCCGTCGACCTCGACCAATATGTAGCCCGGAAAACGCTCGCGCCCGGTCTGCCAAAATCAAACAGCGAGCCATCGGAGGGTTAGAAAATGGGAAGCAGATCAAGACTGGCCGGGTTTGTCGGCGCCGCCGCACTGGCCTTGCTCGCAGCCGCCGCTCACGCGCAGAACGCACCGCCGGCCGGGACCGTGGTGGACGGGTCGCTGAAGGGAAAGACGCTGACCTTCGTCTCCTATGGCGGCATCTACCAGGACGGCCAGGTCGCCGCGCTCAAGGAATTCGTCGACAAGAGCGGCGTCAAGCTTCTGAACGACGGGCCGACCGAAATCGCCAAGCTTCAGGCGCAGGTGGAATCCGGCAATGTGACCTGGGATGTCGTCGATACCGACGATTTTCCGCCCTTCGTGCATTGCGGAAAACTGTTCCAGAAACTCGACCTGACCAAGCTCGACATCTCGCACATCCCGGCCGGACAGGTCGGCGAATGCAGCGTGCCGGCGATGAACTACGGCATGGTCCTGATGTACAAAAATGACAAGTACAAGGACAATCCGCCGAAGGACTGGAAGGATTTCTTCGACACCGCGAAATTCCCCGGCACCCGCGCCATCGATGGCAGCGGCAGCCCGATCGGTGGCCTGATAGAACAGGCCATCCTGGCCGACGGCGGCAAGGTCGACGCCATGACGCCGGCCGACATCGACAAGGGCATCGCCAAGATCAAGGCCATCGGCCCGGACACCATCTTCTGGAAGACCGGCGCCGAATCCCAGCAGCTCGCCGAATCCGGCGAGGCCGACATGATCATCATGTGGACCGGCCGCGCCATGACGGCGGTCAAGAACGGCGCTGCCTACACGCCCGTGTGGAAGGACTGGCTGGTCGTCATGGATCAGCTGACCATCCCGGTCGGCGCCAAGGACACCGATGCGTCCTACGCGCTGATCAACGCCTATCTCGGCAAGAAATCGCAGGAGATCCTGACCGAGCAGACGTCCTACTCGCCGATCAACAGCGAGGCTCAGCCGAAGGTAGACGCATCCGTCGGCGCCTTCCTGACCAACACGCCGGACCACGCCAAGCTCGGTTACCAGCAGAACATCAAGTTCTGGGTCGCCAACTTCGCCACCGCGTCCGACAAGTGGACGGCGCTGATGGCCGGCAACTGAGCCGGCTACCGCCAAGGTGACGGCGTGAACCAGACATCGCATACGCCGACGGCCGGGGGTGATCATCCCCGGCCGGCAGGTGCCGTGCAGGGGCCGCAGCGGCGCCTGCGCCTTGCCGCCTATCCTTCGCTGCTGGCGATGCCGGCCTTGCTCCTGCTCATCGCCGCGATGGGCTATCCCTTGCTGACCGTCACGCTGCGCAGTTTTTCGGACCCGGCCTGGGGCCTACAGAATTACGTCTGGTTCTTTTCCACGCCGGTGAACGTCACGGTCCTGTGGCGCACCTTTTCCATCGCCGCCTGGGTCACCATCGTCTGCGTCATCGCCGCCTATCCCTACGCCTATCTCATGACGGCGGTCGGGCCGCGCCTGCGCCTCGTCCTCATCCTGTGCGTGCTGGTGCCGTTCTGGGTCAGCGGCGTGGTGCGCACCTTGGCCTGGGTCATCCTGCTGCAGGATTCCGGCATCATCAATTCGGTGATCAGGCTGCTCGGCTTTGACGGCGTGAAGCTGATCCGCACGCAGACCGGCGTGGTCATCGGCATGGCGCAGGTGCTGCTGCCTTTCATGATCCTGCCGCTCTATTCGGTCATGCGCGGCATCGATCTGCGCCTCGTCCAGGCCGCACGCAGCCTCGGCGCGCGGCCGGCGCGTGCCTTCCTGCAGATCTATCTGCCGCTGTCGCTGCCCGGTGTCTTCGCCGGCGCCATCATCGTCTTCATCCTGTCGCTCGGCTTCTACATCACCCCGGCCCTGCTCGGCGGCCCGCGCAGCACCATGCTGTCGACGCTGGTGCAGAGCCAGGTGCTCAGCCTGCTCAACTGGGGCCGTGGCGGCGCCATGGGCGTCGTGCTGCTGGTCGCGACCTTCGTGCTTCTGGCGCTCGCCGCGCCGCTGATGCGCCAGCGCCACAAGCAGGCGTCCAGATCATGAGGCTGGCCCCATTCCGCATTCTGCTCGGCCTGTTCTGCCTGCTGGTCGCCGTGTGGCTGGTGATGCCGACGCTGGTCATCATCCCAATGTCGTTCAACGAGAAGAAGTCGCTTGCCTTCCCGCCGTCCGGCTTCTCCTGGCAGTGGTACGCGAATTTCTTCACCAATCCCGATTGGCTGTCGAGCTTCTTCAATTCGCTCAGGGTCGCGGGCCTCGTCGCCGTCGCCGCTACGCTGATCGGCACGCTGGCGTCGCTTGGCCTCAGCCGCATGAAACATGCCGGCGCCGGCCTGCTGCGCGCCATCCTGATCACGCCGATGATCGTACCCGGCGTGGTGCTGGCCATCGGCATCTATGCCGTCTATCTCGACTACCAACTCGTCGGCACTACCACCGGCTTCGTCATCGCGCACACGATGCTGGCGATCCCCTTCGTCATCATCGCCGTGTCGGCGAGCCTCGAAGTCTTCGACGTGCGGCTGGAGACGGCGGCGGCAAGCCTCGGCGCCGACCGCTTCACCACCTTCCGCACCGTGACCTTGCCGCTGATCGCGCCGGGCATCCTGTCGGGGCTCTTGTTTGCCTTCGTCACCTCCTTCGATGAAATCATCGTCGCGCTGTTCATCACCAGCCCGTACCTGAAGACCCTGCCGGTGCAGATCTTCACCAGCATCACCCGCGACGCAGACCCGACCGTGACGGCGGTCGGAACCATCATCTTCATTGCCACGACGCTGATCATCAGCGCCGGGCTGATCATCAGCTCGAAATCGACGAGGAGTTGAGATGACTGCGAGGGAACGTGGCGCGGCCATCGACATCAAGGGCGCAACCAAGCGTTACGGCAATTTCACCGCGCTCGACGATGTCAGCCTGCATATCGAGCCGGGCGAGTTCATGACGCTGCTCGGACCCAGCGGCTCGGGCACGA